>JAYTOA010000121.1:0-21727 GCA_043748015.1 Flavobacteriales bacterium | reverse complement strand
GTCACAAACAATAACGTAGCCTTGATTTGGAATTACGTGAAGGTCAACAAAATCTCCATTGTAAGCAGGTAAATATTCTTTCAATTCAGTAGGTTGAGTCAAATTTTGGTTCGTTTGTTGCTCAATCAATGTTGAATAGTAATAGCCTGCGAACATGCTGTTTTGACTATTGTCCTCATTTGTCAATCTTCCTACTAAAACCACTTTGTCTTCTTCGTATTCATGCACAGTAGCTATTTCATTGCCGCAACTTCCGCCAAAAATAATTCGGTCTTCTTCATTGCCAAATTGGTCAGTTTTGATAAGCATAAAATCCCAATTCTGAAAGAAACCATCGCTGCAATCCCCAAGCAAAGATGTATTTGCGCTAACCCAAAATCCACCATCCATAGCTTTCACCGCGCCAAATGTTTCGAAAGTATTTGGATACTCTTTTTGCCAGATATGATTTCCCAAGCTATCCATTTTCAGCAGAAAAGCATCAGGCTCTGTATTATTGATTACATCCAATGAATCCATGTGCCAGCCATAAGCGACGAAACTAGAGTCACTTTGGTCTTCTATCAACCCTAAAAATGAATATGCTGAGAAGCTGCTATCAACTAAATGTTGTTCGATAATCTCACCACTATTATTCAACTTGACCAAATAGTCTCGTGACTCAGAATTGAATTCATCACCGTTGATATAAGTTGAAAACATAGAAATAATTTGACCATTATGATTTTGAATCATCCCACCGCGATTGCCCGGAGCTACATTGAACCATTGTTCGGACAGATCAATACTATCACTATCAAAACGATTCCACCACATCAAATCACCATTTTCATTGCATTTAGCAGCGTAGCATCGTGTGTAGTTAAAGACACTATCAGGATGACAGATGTTGCCTCTTCCAAAAGCGAGGTACCCATCATAGAAATTAGATAGAATGTCCACAACAAAGACATTCTCAAATGTTCCATGCGCCTGATAATTGAAGGCAGGCCATTGACAACTTACGGGAAGTGCTTGATTGAATATTGGCCATTGAGCATTGCAAAGACACGGCGCGAGTGCGATGAAAAAAACAAATACAGAGGTCCTCATGGAAATGAAAATTAGAAGTACAAGGAGCGCGCGAAGCGCGTTCCCTGTTTTATGATTACTTAATTTTGATTGATTACTGTAAGCTTAATACGTTCCACTACCTTGTCGAAGGCAATGAGTTGAATAACATAGATTCCACTCTCATAATTTTTCAATGAAAGTTCCACCAAGCCCTTGATTATTGGTTGAAAGGAATTCAGCAAACGGCCTTGGGGGTCGAATACTTGTACAATCGCATGTTCATCTGCTTCAATAGGGTAGTGCAGCCATGCAGAACCAGACGCGGGGTTTGGCCAAACGCCAAGCAGAGGAAGTTCTTCAATTCTCCCTTCTTTGTCAATGTGCAGTGAGCGATACTGAATAGGAGCGTGAGGCTCTGGTTCAAAATCAGCTACTCCAATTTGTTGGAGAATGGAAAGAGCGCGGCCGTTGCTATAATTCATCATTTTCATTCTTTCACAAGTTTCAAACTATCCAACCATGCATGCTCACTCACCCAATGCACCGTAAACATTCCACTTGCAAGTTTTGAAACATCAATGTCAATGGTTGCATTCGACAGACCAAACACGGTGAGATTTTGCCGCATCACTTCTTTTCCCTGCATGTCAACTACAACCAACTCACTCTTTTTTGGTGGTGCGTAATTTGAAGGAAAACTGAACGCAATGTTTGCCGTTGTATTTGTTGGATTCGGATATAAACTCATGGTGTTTTGCAAACCAATGACAATTTCAGAAACGCCTACATCTTGGCAACCGGGCTCGAGGCAGCCTAGAGAGTCTACTTTGAAAAGCCAGGGGGTTTGTAACCCCGGATTTGGATTATCCATCCATTGTTGGATCCATCCGCTGCATATAAATCCACCATCTAGGGTAGGCTTTGAGTCCAACAAAAAACATTCTGCATCTTGTTGTTGCAATCCTGTTAATGGTTCATCATAGCATCTGTAACTTCGGCACCACAGGCTATCTCTGTTCCCATCAAGTTTCAACAAATAACCACTTTTAGAATATACTCCATCTTCTGTTGCAGCAATGAAATTATCTCCGACAATAATAAACGTACCATCACTTAAATGATGCAAATCTGTAAAGATTCCAATTCCTGGAGTGTGTAAGTAGGTATGAATTTCGTTGAGACTGGCCAGTTGACCATTCGATAATTGTTCCACTAGCGCAGTGTATATATACCCCTCATAGAGGGTTTCTCCAAATTCCACGGGTGTTAGTCTCCCTGCCAGCACAATCATATCTTCTTCATATTCGTAAACGGTTGCAATTTCATAACCGCAATTGCCACCTATTATAATCCGATCTTCTTCAATACCATATTCATCTGTTTTGATGAGAACAAGGTCATCATTGAAAGTAAAGTTATCCGAACATTCTAATCCAGTATTATAGTAACTACATATCCAAAATCCTCCATCCATAGCTTTCACCACTCCACCGGGCCACACGGCAAATGTGTTATTATACATTTTCTGCCATATATGATTTCCAAGACTATCCAATTTAATCAGAAACGCATCCGGTTCTGTATTGTTGATTACTTGTAGTGAATCCTGATACCAACCATAAGCAACGTAGGTGCTGTCAGTAGTATCTTCAATAATTCCATTGAAGGCATAAACAGCGAAACTACTATCGATCATATGCTGGTGAATAATTTCACCATTGAGATTAAGAAATACTAAGTAATCCTTAAAAGTGTCGAATTCTCCAGTTTCTTGTTTTGTTGTAAATGTCGAAACGATTTGCGCATTATGATTTTTTATTGCTCCGCCTAAATTCGCTGGAAATCCATTGAACCATGCTTCGCCCATATCTAATTCAGGATTATCATATCTGTTCCACCACATGAGTTCACCATTTTCATTGCATTTCGCGGAGAAGTTGCGTGTATACTTAATGCATGAATCAGGATTACATAAAATCCCTCTTCCTAATGCTAAATAACCGTCATAGTAATTTGGCAAGGTATCTATTACAAATACATTTTCGAAAAAACCATGGGCTAAATAATTAAATGCTGGCCACTGACAACTGACAGGATGCACACGATTGAACTCAGGCCATTGTGCAATACAAACCTGAGATGTAAGTGCCATCCATAAAACCAAGTGAAACTTCATGCAATTGAAAATTGAAAGCAGAGAACACATAGAACGTGTTCTCTGCTTTTCGATTAATATTAGTTTTGATTTATGACTGTCAGTTTAATATTCTCAACCACTTTGTCGAAAGCAATAAGCTGCACAACATAGATTCCGCTCTCATAGTTTTTCAATGAAAGTTCTACAAGTCCCTTTGTATTGGGCTGAAAGCTTTGTACCAGTCTTCCTTGTGGATCGAAGATTTGAATTGTGGCCTGCTCATCTGCTTCAAGTGGATAATGCAACCAAGCGGAACCCGATGCTGGATTTGGCCATACACCGAGCAGAGGTAGCTCTTCGCTGATCTTGTCCTTTGCAATATGCAATGAGCGGTATTGAATAGGAACTCGAGGCTCTGGTTCAAAATCAGCTACTCCAATTTGTTGGAGAATGGAAAGGGCGAGGCTGCTGCTGTAATCCTTTTTTGAATTGTAGATGTCCCACAGAGCGGTGATTTGTGATGAATTCAAAAGACTCCAATCTCCGCCTAAACTCTGCTCCATTTGCAAAATACTATGATAGGAAACCAAAAGAGGCTCATTTGCTACCAGTGCCATGGCCGAGTTATAATCACCGATGGCTGCAAAACTGGCTGCCCGAATGCGCAACGCGGTTGAACCATCCTGCATTGCAAACTGATACAGATAGTCATTTATATAAATAGGCTGATCCGTTTCACTTTCCGCCTCCGTTTCATAGGTTAGCCCTGCACGTGCAATAGATTGTATCAATTGGTCTCGTTCAGTTGCCAGGCTGAGCATGTTCAATTCCATCAATCTTCGAAGGCTTGCTCCGCTGTCAACATCATAAAGGAAACTCATAAAAAATGAACTCAGAATATTTGCTTCCTCTACTTTATACATAATCTCTTTGCTCAAAGGGCTGTTGGCGAGAAATACTTCAGTGAGATGCCATGAACTTAGTCTTGATGCCGCAATAATAAGTTGCTTCAATACTTCATCGCTAAGAGGATATCGCTGCATCAACAGGTTACGATAAAAACCACTCTCATGCGGGAAAGCTTCTGAAAGAATATCTAATGTGCTTTGCTTTTGGCTGTCATCAACCACTTGAAGATAGGTATCCTTGGCATCTTCCAATTCAGCTCTCACTGTTTGAAGCTCTCCAATAAGACCACTGATTAAGCCTGGATTGGGGTCGATTATAATTGGATCACCGTAAGTATTGGGGCAATCGGCATCATTATAATCATTCGTTGCATCGACACTTACTGTAAGCAATTCATCGCCGGTAATACTTGAGACACCTCCACAATCGGGAACAGTGTTGGCGTTATTGTGGCACCAATAGTTCGTGTATACGTAATTATCTGGATCGATAACAAAATCACTAATCGACCCATTGCAATTATTTGAGCTGAATCTATTACCTGCATTCAAAAAACCACCTGGTTGATTGCCTCCTTGGTCATGGCGCATCAAAGCGTTGTCATCCCTGAAAATATCTGTTTGACCGCTTGAATATGTGTTGCATAAAACTTGAAGTCCGGCCTGCTCTGTTGAAGATAGGGCGAGATTATTCCTTGTCACATACGTCCCCAATTTCATCTCGTCAAAATCATTGTTACGGATTTCATTCGCAGCATCACCACTGTTGTCCACCCACACACCCATGGCACAAGGATAGGTATCGTTATAAGTAGGGTCATTGAAACCATCGAAAAAGTTTTGCTCTACTGTGTATCCGGTGCTATTGGTCAAATAAATACCACGTTCCATAGTTCCGTCTGAACTATAACCAACAGCTTCTGGAAGTTGGAAATTGTTCTGGTAAATCTGAACATTGTCGGTGTTGTAATTGATGATCCCATACAAACATTGTTGAAATTCCTGCTGCTTGCATGTGTAAAACGCAAGCGGACTGTTCGATCCAAAACTTCTAATTCCATAACGCAATTTGTAGAACGTGGTTTGATCGGGATCGCTGCTTTGTCCGTTCCAAATGTCGTTGAGGCCATCTACTACAAAACTCGATTTGCTAGAGAAAATCCCTGTGCCGCGAGTTACCCAGTTGTATATAGTAAGAGGCGTTGTATTCATAAATGAACAATTCGTGAAATTGATTTTATCCACATCATACATCATGACATGACTTGAAGGAGTGAGTCCAGCCTGATTCAAATGATCATCGGTGATAAACGTGCAGTTGTTGAATAGCGACTTATTTTGGATATAATTTCCTGAACTATTGATGAAATGATACTTTCTGAAAATGACATCAATCTGATTGTTTCTGAATTTGGAATTGTAGGCTTTGATAATTCCTCCGCCCTTATTAGCTAGTGTTGTTCCCACATCCACTGCCTGAATCGCATTTTCTATGGTGGAGTTATTCATGAACAAATATCCTTGATCCGGATTATTGGATAACGGAACTTGATCGATGCTGCTTGCCGTATTCGTTGTACCAAATAAATCCACGCCCGGCCACATGATTTTCGCACAAGAAATAGAAGTGAGTGTACTCCCATTCAAATAAACTTTTGAACCTACTTTCATTATTATGTCTGCATCTACATCAAACTCAATTACCATGTTGCTGATATTTGTAGTCGTGCCAGGCTCAAAAATCAAATCTTCAACGATACGCACCGGAACCATGCTGTTGTTGAATGGATTGTCTCCATAGGTCCATGTGCCATCATTGGTTGCAGTAATTGTCATGCCCTGAATACCAAACACGTTGGCCTGCGCCAAACAACATCCTGTTGTAGCAAGAAAATTTTGAATCTGTGCACCATTGTAATTTTGATTCTGAAAATTACGATACAAGACGGTGTTGTTGAAATAATTATGGTAGGTAGGTATTGTGCCAATTGAGTTTGACAAATTAACTGAAGCGTTCCATGAAGAACTCGTTGGATTTTCAGGATTTACAATTGCACCAAGCAGATTGCCACTACTGCTCAGATAGATTGCTTGATTGATGCCATCTGTATAAACGTTCTTTTCCATTCGGGATTGAATGAAAAGTTGGTCATTGAAAATCGTGAAATTGAGATTGTGAACTGAATTGTCATTCAAATCAACATAACCAAAATGTGGAGCTTGTGAGATACTGAAATATGCATATCTGCCATTGGGTGATATTTCTAATCCATATTGATTGGTATTAACCAACGGCTCATTACCAATAGAAATATTGGTTGCTGAAACATAATTAAAGTTGGCATCAAGGTTGACCACAACCATATTCGTCTCAACGCTGAAAGATCCTGAAGCATGCGTATCTGAAACAATTATTTGCCATATATTCAATGCAGTATTGTAAGTGGCTTCTATTTCACCTTCAGGGTTTCTGCTTGTTCCCTCACTCTGTATTTCCCAACTGATTGCTTCGGTAATTCCGTTTTCTTCCAGTTTCAATCTGACCAATACCCCTTGAATCATTAGAAAGATCTGCTTCGGTCCATTGTTCGCTGATTCAATTACTTCCCAATGTATCTCCCCCGTTTTCAGCCCGCCCGGGCCAAATCCATGATAAACTGGACTATTGAAATTTAATGCCAACGCATAGTTATCTACATAATCTCCGTTGTTGACATAGCTATTTATTGCGGGAAGTGCGAAATACCAATTAGCATTGATTTGAAGATAATTCTCCTCAACAAAACCGGCATTTTCTAGCGCACCTTGAATTTCAATGCCAGAATAAAGCGTTGAAGGCGAAAGAAGGTTGAGCACAACAAACTGCGCTTGTGCTTGTGTGGCTGGTGCGAATTGTGTACCATAAAAAATAATGAACTTGGTACAAGAACCCGGAAAGGCAGTAATGGACAATTGTGATTGCGACCCCATGTGCGGCCAATTCCCAGAGTTATCAGACAAATAGCTATCTGCTATCAAATAGCCACTAGCGTTGTAAATGCGTCCATCAATAATGAAGAACAGAAGATTACCTCCTCCATCAAATTGAGAATGCTGAACATAGTTAGGTAACTCCCCATTGTAGAAGTAGTGTATAGGATAGCCCGCTATAGGATTTGGTTCAGGCAGAGTACTAACATCCAAATCAGGATTTGGATTTTGAAAGTTTACAACCTTATTTCCGATTGCCCAAAGCGGGTATTGGGTAAATCCATCGATGGCAAACGCTAAAGCTAAAAGAGCAAGTGCAACCATCCGCCGAAGCTTGAGATTTTGGTATAATGATAAATTTTGTTTCATGTTATTTTGAGATTAAATAAATCTAGAATTGTTTTGGTTGTTTCAAAATTGGAGTGCAGGCCTAATTCAATAATCAGGCTCTCGGGCGCGGTGCGCTCCTTTCGCTCTTGTAATCTCGTGCCTCGTTTTCGCATGCTGTCATTCGTTTGAAGACTGCTTATGGCGCTACGGGATCAGATAACTATAATATTTCCCAATGAATCAAAGACAACGTCGGCGGCGAAATCATTACCACCAAAGCCGCCGGCATACTGCGCACTCCATTGAAGGACATTCGATGCGTTATGTTTTGTAAGAAAGATGTCGTAATTCCCTGCGGCATTCAAGGTTGCTCCGCAAGTAACAATATCACTCCCACTGGCTTTGACAATACTGTTTTTGTAAAACATTTGCTGCACTCCGGAAGCGGATGCGGCTTCCAAAAAGATAGCGCTTTGCTGTTGGCCAAGGATGTTTCCGCTAAATAAAATCATCATCTGAAACGCCAGTGTACATAGGGGGGGGTAAAATTTCTCATTGGTCTGTAGGATTTAGAATAGTGAATCAATGATACAGCAAAATGTAATGAACCCAACCGAAGAGGAAAAATATTGATTCGATAAAAAATTCCGATACAGCATCCATCATATTCTTTCAAAGTTCAAAATGGGTCAAAGACGATACTGAACAAATAATTGACATCAGTCAGAATGAAAACACATTCAATTGACCTGAACCAATTGTCACTGAAATAAAAACCATCGCTCACTAAAATACATTTCGGACAACCGGTCCAAGAGATTCCTTTAGTTCGCGATCGCACGGACAAAACTCACACTAAAAAAACATTGTCCGTAACGCAACGGACAATGTTTAGAAGCGAATATCTTTGTCCGCACACATATCTCAGCAAAATTGTTTTCAATTCAATTTGAATAAAAATGCCACGCGAATCAGGTCACTCCTCCAAACCCATTGTAAAACTTCGCTTGTCGCTCGGCTTCGATGTGCGAAGCTTCGCCGGCTATCTGCGCATGGCGAAGAGTTCATTGGCGGAAATAGAAAATGGCGTGCGCATGTTTGATGTTGAGAAGTATCCATACGTGAATGATCTGACCAATTCGTTGGAAAGAAAAAAGCTCATCAAAGATTACAAGCAAGATTATTTCGATTTTGAAGACGAGCAGTTGAAGCAATACAGAGAGGATGCACTTTTTGGATTAGAAACAAAACTGGACATCTGTCAGCGAAAGCTGCAGATCATGGAGCGGAAGCATCGCGAGGCGCTCACTGTCCTTGAAAACCTTTCCATGATTGATGTCACGACAACCGGCAAAGTCGGGAAGTATCACCGCACATTGTTGGATCTCTCTGCGTTCAAACAAGAACAAGTGCTAGCAAAAGTTGGATCTGTGGAACAGTTCAAACTAAAAAAGAGAATCGAACTTTTGAAACTGGAGATTGAAGTATTAACTCAAATCCGTCGGTAGAAAATTTTGGGTGAAGTAAAACCCTCGACTGATGAACGTATGACACGCTTGTGTGGATAACAACAAACATCAACAAATTTCTCCGCCAATGCAGTGTTGCCTTTGTGCGACATGCGGAGAACAACAAACAAACACCATTTAAGCTCTTAAGATGTGCCTTGTTGCCGAGCTATGAAATGTGGCAAACAACAAACAAAAACCAAACGAGCTTATCAATCTCGATGATATTGCCTTCACTCAATCCAAAGACAACAACAAACAAAACCCGAACGAACCTCTCCATTTCCAAGGTGTTCCTCTAAAAGAAATGTGCAGAACAAAAAAAAATCACTCCACCACCACCGCCTTCGTCGCGCTCCACTCATTGCATTGGAGTTGCAAATAATAAACTCCGGAAGCAAGTCCGTAGGTATCGATAGATAGCGAATTGGAATAAACTGACGTACCGGAGATAGCCGACTTACCTGCAACATCGATGAGCTTCCAATCCACCTTTTCCCCAAGGTGCAAAGCCGGACAGGAGAGTGAAAAACCGAGGGAGGAAGGATTGGGGAACATTGAAAAATCCGGCACTTCGTACTCCTTCACTTTTACGGGAAATGCTTCGCTCAAATTCAAATTCAATTTTGCGATACGTTTCAATTCCGAGTTGCCAATGGTATGAAAAGCACCACCTATATAGAGTGTATCATTCCAAATTTCGATGTCGTTGATACATTCCAACTGGCATGGATTTCCATTTTGCATATACAGCACCTCATCGCTGAGACACGTCCATGACTGGCCATCCCAGCGCGCGACGTTGTTGCATGGTGTAGAACCAAATTGCGTAAAATCACCAACCACATACAATCCGCCTTGATATGCTTTCATGGCATTGATCTGAAATCCCGGTTCTTCAGGGAGCGTAAATAATTGTCCGTTTTGATAATAATAGATTGAATGATCGGCAACATCTCCCAAAGCCTTTAACCAACCACCAATAAATAATTTGTCGTCAAATATTTCCAATGCATTGGCGGCTCCACCGTTGTAAAATCCTGTTGCAACCCTATCAAGTTGTCCATCCACCAATTTACAGCACCGACTATATCCTTCCCAAGTGAGTTCATTGTTGGCTGAATATCTGCCTGCAACAAAAAGCGTATCTTGAAAAAACTCCAAATCAAAGGCCCATGCCTCGTTAGGAACACCTAAATAAAGTGGCGCCACTGTTACCCCATCAAACGTGCATACGAGGCTGCAAGGCTGGCCACCACATTCGGTAAAAGCTCCTGATAAGAATGCGATTCCATTGCGTTGCTGGTAATCCGTGATTCTTCCGTAAATACCTGCAGGCACAGTGTCCCATATTCCGAATTCATTTACATAATTAAGTGCCAATGCCGATAAAGTTGATTGCGGAACGAGCTCGCCCGAACAATAAATATTGGACTGATATTCAAACGCTATCGAAGCTTCACTTCCTGTCAACGGCACAGCAAGTTGATTGATTACTTCTCCATCATAAGATAAAGTAGCCCGCATGGGATTGCAATTTCCATCCAGGTTAAATCTTCCAGCAATGAACATTCGTGTACCTGAATCGTTGAGAAAGATTCTTTTCACATACGAAGGAGAATAGCAGTCAATACCGGAGGAAACATTCAACCACACTTGACCATGCATATTCTGTTGAGACAAATTCAACAAACAAAACAGTAGAGAATATAAAAACACCTTCATATTTTCATAAAACTTTGTGATAAAATTTTTGAGGACGTAATAACCCTAAGCAGATACACACCAGATGCCAATTGATTTGTGTCAAATTCAAGAATTCCATTTCGCACAATCTGATTGTTGGTTGTAATTAATCTCCCCTGCGCATCAACAATTTCAATCGACATTTTTTCTTGAATTGCAGGCGGTATTCGAACGTAAAGCTCACCGCTAGTTGGATTAGGGTAGATCAACATCTCAGGTTCAATGGTCTGTGAATTGTCTTGACTCAAAATAATACTTGGAAGATGAAAACGCGTAATTGTCGCATCTGTCATATTTCCAGATATTGCTGTTCGATAATAGTCATCGTCAATAGCCGCATCATAATCCCATAGTGTGTAATTATTCTGACTTGAGCCACCCATAAATATAAAATCACCGTCCGATGTGAGGCAATAGGACATATTCACGGTAGCCACATCATCACGGTTAAATTCGCTGTTGTATCGTCCTGTAAACAGCCGGCTGCCGTCCGAAACTTTATAACCAATGACAACCATGTTTTTGTTTCCGTCCTTATAAGATGTTCCTGCAACTATAGAATTGCCTGCTGAAGGATGTTTCCACTAAACAAGATCATCATCTGAAACGCCAGTGTACGTAGTGGGGTAAAATTTTGCATTGGTATGTAGGATTTAGAATAGTGAATCAATGATACAGTAAAAACTATTCGACTCAACCACTAGGGAAAAATATTCAACCGCTAAATAAAATGTACAAATCGATCGATCACATTATAATCGCCCCGCAATAATTTCATCAACGACCAGCGGATCCAAAAGTGTCGAAGTATCCCCAAGCGAAGAGATTTCACCTTCCGCCACTTTTCTCAGAATGCGACGCATGATTTTTCCTGAACGCGTCTTTGGAAGTCCAGTAACGAATTGAATTTTATCCGGCTTTGCGATTCGTCCAATTTCTCCGGCGACTGTTTCAATGATTGCATCACGTGTTGTCGCAGAATTATCGGCTACATCACCAAGAATAACATAAGCATAAATACCCTGACCTTTGATGTCGTGGGGATAACCAACAACAGCGCTTTCAATCACCTTCTTGTTTTGATTGATGGCATTTTCAATTTCCGCAGTGCCAAAACGATGACCACTCACATTGATCACATCATCCACACGACCGATGATGCGGTAGATACCGTTCTCATCGCGACGAGCGCCATCTCCCGTGAAGTATAAATTTTTATATGTCGCGAAATAGTTGATGCGACATCGCTCATGATCGCCATAAGTTGTTCTGATCATAGAAGGCCATGGAAATTTTATGCAGAGATATCCTTCGACATCATTGCCTATGATCTCCCTTCCTTCACTGTCCACAAGCATCGGTTGAACACCGGGTAAAGGCAATCCCGCATGCGCAGGTTTCAACTCAGAAATTCCCGCAAGCGCACTGATCATGATGCCACCTGTTTCCGTTTGCCACCAGGTGTCGACAACCGGACAGCGACCTTTTCCAATATTATCCTGGTACCAATGCCATGCTTCTTCATTGATAGGTTCGCCAACAGAGCCAAGTACTTTCAATGAATCGAGATTGTGAGGAGTGACGAACTCAAGTCCGCATGACATCAAAGAGCGAATCGCCGTTGGTGCAGTGTAAAAAATATTCACCTTGTGTTTATCGATCACTGACCAGAATCTTCCAGCATCCGGAAAAGTGGGGATGCCTTCAAACATCAACGTCGTTGCACCCTGCAGCAGTGGTCCGTACAAAATATAAGTGTGACCTGTTACCCAACCGATGTCGGCAGTGCACCAGTAAATGTCTTCATCATCGTATTGAAAAACGTTGGCGAATGAATATCCTGCGCCCACCATGTAACCACCGCAAGTGTGCACGACACCTTTTGGTTTGCCCGTGCTTCCGCTGGTGTAAAGAATAAAGAGCATGTCTTCACTGTCCATCACTTCTGCGGGGCAATCATCAGATGCACTTTTGAGCAATTCGTTAAAAAGAATATCGCGTGATTCATGCATTGGAATATTTTTCCCAAGACGATCAACCACCAAAACTTTCTTCACCGTTGGACAAGTTTCCAATGCTTCATCCACGATAGATTTTACATCGAGTTGTTTGTTTCCGCGATTGAGTCCATCAGCGGTGATAACAAATTCGCAACCCATATCATTGATGCGATCAGCAATAGAGTTCGCGCTGAAACCCGCAAACACAACAGAGTGAACAGCGCCGATGCGCGCACAGGCAAGAACTGCAAAAGCCAACTCAGGAATCATCGGCAAGTAGATACAAACACGATCACCCTTCTTCACACCAAGACTTTTGAGCACGTTAGACATGCGACAAACATGTTTGTGCAATTCACGATAGGTGAATTTTTGCGATGCTTCCGAAGGATCATTCGCTTCCCAGATTAAAGCGATTTTATCACCACGACTTTCAAGATGACGATCCAGACAATTCTCAGTAATGTTCAATTTGCCACCAACAAACCACTCAATCTTCGGAGCTTCAAAATTCCATTCGAGGGTTTTGTTCCAGCGCTTGCGCCATGTGTAATGCGATGCGATGTCATCCCAAAACTGCTCGGGATTAGAAACACTTTCGTTGTATGCATTAGTATAATCCTGTTGTGATGTAATTCTGAATTTAGTCATGGGTTGAATAATTGCGAAAAGCAACATTTGCAAATGCAGCCGTTCAATTTTCTTTTGCGATTTTACAGCTAAAACACGGGACTTGCATCAAAGAATTTCGACATGCCTCTTAGCCCCAAAATCTTACGACTGGCCACCATCCTCTTCACCCGAAATTTTATTCTTGAAACGCAGATAGAGGTATGAGACAAGCAAAAGAAATACGCCCATCAGAATAAACAATCCTGCTTTGGCAATGGTGCTCAATCGATCGAGATCATACAGAAGCAGCTTCACCAATGTCATGGCGAAGATGACCATGCCCATAATGCGCAAATGTTGCATGCGTTTCCAAATACCCAACACAATCATCAACAACGCATACGAACCCCAGAGAATACTGATGCCAAGTTTGTACATGTTGGCAGAATCATAGATCTCGAGAATGCGCAACAACTCACTGGACAACATCCAGAGAATGCTCAAATGCATGAGGCAATCGAAAATAATTTTTACCACTGAAGGAAAAAACTTTTGGCGAACGTGCACATAAGTTGTGCTGATCAAAAGCAAAATCATTGCGAAAGAAATGTAGCGCATTCCGGTAACGCTGATGAAAGTCTGAACGTTAACAATGGAAAGTTCCTCGCGCAGATAGCGCAATGCGAGTAAACCTTCAGTGAGAAAGGAAAGCATTGCAATAACCGTGATTGCAAGCGCCATCCATCCCAATTTCAAATTTTTCAACTTGCGAATATTCAACAATGCCAATACCATCAAGAAGATAAACGAGTAATTGGTAATAAGAAGCAAAGCGTGCTTGCGAAATGTTTGCGTACTCAAATTCGTTTCTGCACCCATCATTTCCTGTTGGAGATTCATCCATTGATACTTTTCTACGAACAAACCTGCGAGCTCAATACGGAAAGAAAAATAAATGAGTGCGAGGAGTGTAATCGGAATTCCTGCCCTAACAATTTTAGAAAAGGTAGCATCGATAAAAAGTTGTTTATGTTGATCCAAAACCCTCACGCGATAGACAATGGAAAACACAATTGTCATGCAGAGCGAAGCAAGAAACGTTGCGTTGAGAAAAACGATTCCACTGCGATATTCCGGACGCCATGAATGATAACTATTGGAGATAGACCAGTCATCAATCAAATGGAGAAACGCCAGCAACAGTATTGGATAGGCGAACCATTCAAAATGCCTTTGACCTAACACACGGCCAATGTAGAAATACATCAATCCCAACAGAGATAGCGCAATCGTTATCCATTGGCATGTAAAAAAATCTATTACCGCAAGGAGCAGAAAAACAGTAGCGAGACTGAACAAGACTTTGTGCAGTGAATTGTCCTCGCTTTTAGTTCGAACGAGAAAAACATAAGCAATAGTTGGTAAAACCAAATTAGCAAGTTTGAAAACAGTTAAGCCATGTTCGGAACCATTATGTGAAGCCATGATATCCATTCCGATACTAAAAAACAAGAGTGCGATGATGATCAATAAAATAAGGTCAACTGTTTTAAGAATTTGATTTCGGATAAAAGCTGGAGAAAGAAACGTGACAAAGAAGATCACATAGTACAACGCAAGAAAAAACATGGCGATGTTGAACTGATTTGATTTTCGTTCGAAGAGAGACCACGAGCCGAAGATCAGCCAGGTAATCGCAAACGCCGAATAGAAAACAATCTTCCATGACTTGCGAATGGCGAGAATCAAAATTCCGATATTGATGAGTGCGATATAAGAAAACAAAATGACAACTCTTCCGGAATTATCGCTGAGTAAAAACGGAACAGAGTATGCGCCCACCAGACCAATTTGCGCCAATGCCTGCATATCATATTTAAGCGATGCATACACTGTCGCAGCAGTGATTGCAACCATTAGTACAAACGTGAAAAGTTGCGGAAAAAAATCATAGTAGCTGTATGCCGCGAAAGTGATCAGGTAAAAAACCGACATCGCGCCACCGAGAAGAACTGCACTGTATGCCTTGTATTTTTCTTTTAGACGAATGGATACGAATAGCAAACCGGCACCCAACAAATAGCCAAGAGCAATCCGCACAACAGGACTCAACATATCGTGATCGATGGCATACTTCGCACCGAATGCGACACCTAGAATGGTGATGGCAATACCAACTTTATTGATGAGATTCTCGCCAACGAATTTTTCAAGATTATCGGATTTTTTTTGATCAACCTTTGGTGGCTTCGCCGCCTCAACAACAGGCGGAAGCGAGTACTTAAATTCATATGCGCGATCTTGCAGAGGAACTTTCATATCAGGTTCCGTTGGCTTTTGCGCTTCTTCAATCGGCATCGCTTCACCACCTGCAGCGTGCATCTTCAATGCTCGCGCCTTCAAGGATTCAAGTTCCGCGCTGAATGCTTTTTGCTGCGCAGACATGCTTTCAATTCTCCTCAATAACTCATTCAATTCGTCTTGCAATTCACTCATCGCGTAGCATCAATTTTTTATTCATCAAAGAAGCTAAAACATTCAGATACACAAGTATCCGATCAATTTCAGAACGTGTGGACAATACCAATGACCATATACCCAATACTATTTCTTCATTGCCACACCACCACCGGGTGGCACCACTTCAACCCACTTGCCTGCAGTTCGTGCATTAATCGTTCGATCATACATCGCCTCACATGAAACAGCCGGTAAATAAAATTTACCGAGATAGGTTGCATTCAATTTTACGCGGAAATGTTTCGATTGATTTTGATTCAAGTCGAGATAAGAGTATACCCTATCATCACGAACATCCATGTATTCGGGCTGATCAGCATTCATCACCACTGCAGACACATCCATTCGTTGATTGATAATTTCCCATCCGCTAGGAAAAATTTGAGAGAGTGCAAGTTCATCATATCGACCGCGAATACCCGGATTGAAAATGCTTACTTCAGCAATGAAGTCAGTTCCTTGCTCAATACTCGCGACATTCAAAGGCACACCTTGCACCGTTGAATATTTCACATCGATAACAAGATTATTGGATGCCGCGCTCTCATCACCATTCTTCGGTTGACCTGTATTGATGACGCGTACGTATAATAGATTTGTTCCCGTGTTATTGAAATCAAGTTTATTGCCCTTCACTTTTTTCACCTCGAGTGAATTCTTTGAAACAGGTTTCGTTGTCGTTCTATTCGAAGAATTACCATTCAATGCATAAGTGAACGCCATGTTTTTTCCAACGTCGCCCGCAGCAAATTGTGAAATCGCGAGCAAGCTGTAAGCTACAGTCTGTGTGCTATGCCATGTATCAGAGCTGAGTTGTGTGGCCAATTCTTTTACAAGCGGAGCCGCTTTCAATTTATCGCCCATCAAAGTGAGAGTTTCAATGATCATCGCTTCATCGCGCCAATTGCTTCCATAGCTGTACCCAAGAGAAACGTATGGCGAAATAAATGTGCTCTGATTATTTACTATCGCCTTTGCCGCTTCAGGCTGTCCGGCCAAAGCGTATGCAGCAGCAAGTCTCCAACGCGCAGCGAGTGTTATGGTCGCGCGTTCCTTCATTCTGTTCATCGCCCCCATTTCAGGTTTACCTGCAAGAGCAAGTGTGTACAATCGATACGCTTGTACAAGATCATTTTCATACCAATAATAATTTCCACTGTTGGCATTTTGTGGATTCCAGTCTTGCGCTTTGCGCTGCTGATAGGCTATCCATGCATTCTCCCAACCCGGTGGAAGCGTGTATCCCTTCTTCTTTGCTTCGAGCATGAAGTGTCCGGCATAGTTTGTTCCCCACTCACTTTCCTGCGAATCACCAGGCCAATAACTCATACCACCACTTCGCAATTGAAACCTCGCCAATCGATTGATTCCTTCTTTGATGTTACTCATGGCCTTCTTCGCTTCAACATCTTGCAAGTCCATCACGTCTGATAAATACAATTGAGGAAAAACAGCGGAAGTAGTTTGTTCGACACAACCGTGCGGATAGTCGAGCAAGTACTTGAGGCGTTTGCCAAAGTCAACCGGCGGAATAGAACTCACTTCAATGACAGAAGTATTCGTGCCGTCCATACCGGCTAGATCAAAATTCGCGGTCCATGATTTACCACCTTCAACGATTCCTTCGACCACATTGGTAATGTTCGGATTCGGATTGCGCACATCCATTTCAACATCATAGGTTGCGATAAAACTTCCGCTGCTTACGGTAACTTTCACTTTACCTACACCCACTTTATCATTCACTCGAATAGGAAAATTTACCACATCATCACCTTGTTGTTTGAATTGAATATTCTTAGAACCTCCTTCGAGTAATTGGAAAAAATCATTGGGTTGCACTTTAACAGTGACATCCTTTATCTTGTCGTCCATTGCAAAAACAGTCACCGGCAATTTCACTTCTTCACCCGGACCAAGTACACGTGGAAGCGATGCCAAGACCATCAATGCCTTTTTCACCGGCACTGATTTTTCAGCATTTCCGTAAGCCATGTCTTTGCCGGCAACAACCATCACACGCACTGCTCCGATATAATTCGGCATGGTGAATTTGTGCGTTGCTGATTTTCCTGCAGCAATGGTAAATGGTCCGGCGTGCATGACAACTGGTTTGAATCTATTCGCTCTGTTCTTCGCCTTTCCGTTCACTTCGTTGTCACCTCCGAGGCTCAATAATTTTTCCAGTTTCGAACCATAAGCACCGATTACCTGATCATAGAGATCAAAGGTGTTTACACCGAGTGCTTCACGAGCATAGAAATAATTCCACGGATCAGGTGTTTTGAAACGCGTGAGGTCGAGCAAGCCTTCATCTACAATTTCCAACGTATACGTCATCGCCTTGCCCTTTTCTTCAGAGACCTTCACTTCAAATTCTTTTTCAGGAGCGAGTTCATTTGCGACATTGATCACAGGCAACAGATGCGATCCCGGATTCTCTACGAACACAGGCATCACTCCGAAAAGACGAATGGGCAAGTCATTTTCCGTTTGATTATGCGGTTGAATAAGCGTGATGTGAACGTATGCATTTGGCGTCATGCGATCACTCGTCTTGAATTTGTATTGCGTCTGACCTTCTTTCGTTTCTACCCAACGAGCGTCGATAACGCCGCTACTGTTTTCAATGGAGACCAACGCACGCCCCACCTTTCCACTTGGAATTGTCACAGTACATTCTTCACCGCTGATGTACTTCGTTTTATCCATAGTGAAGGGAAGAACATTTGCACCATCGGGATTTGCTCGACTGGCGCGATTTTCCGTCGCCGGCCAATCTATGTAAATTTCTCTTCCCGATGCGTGCCCACCATTTGGATCTTCTATTCGAACGAGATATCGACCCCAATCAGGATACATCACTTTCACGTTGAATTGACCCTTGCCATCACCATTCGTACTGATCATTCCAGATGAAACAGGACTCGTACTTTCACCACCCACATAATTTGAAAGATCACCGCCACTTCTTTCCCACCACCAACGCCATCCGATCTTATACAATTTCCACTGAAGGTTATCCATCTTCATCGGTTTACCGTTAGCGTCAACTGTTACAACGGCAATTGTGTGATCCTTTCCCGTTTCGAGATAGTAAGTGTAATCTTCTTTTGGCTTCGGAATATTTACACCAACGAAACAATTGTAAGGAGCATATTTCGCGGAGAATCTATCGACAGAAAAATCGCCACCTTCTTCAAAAACTTTAACACTAAAATTCGCATTGAGCATTCCCGGTGCGCGTCCTTGAAGATCAGCCTTCATGTTGATTGTAGCTTTTCCTTCAGCGTTTACAAACCCGTCAAAAACGGTAGTTTCTTCAGCGCTAAAATTTCTCACAGGATCATCAAAAGTGTATTCGTTGTATTTCTCGAAGTAGGTACTTGAACGTGTAAAAGTTGCCGTAACATTTGCTTTGAGATTCTTGGCAATAGCGCCATGCAGCCACTTCACCTGCAATGTGGAATTGATATCACCACTGATCACTTTAGGTTCCGGATCGCCAAAATTCATGTTGAGTTTCAAACGATTTGGTTTGATCGTTTCCACTTTGAGTGACTTCGTAAACACCGCTCCACCAACACGAACAATTGATTGATAATTTCCGGTTGGTGCATCGGGGTCAGTGGAACAAGTGAAACTATAAAATCCATTTTCACCTTTACTCTTCACCAATTTTTGTACGGTCTGTCCACGCGGATTGATCAATTCAAAAGTGACAGGATGCATTTCAGGCAACGCCTTCTTTTCATCTTCCAAAATGAAAGAAAGAAAAAGTGAATCCCCCGGACGCCATACTCCGCGCTCTCCATAAATAAAACCCTTCAATCCCTTTTGTGAAACTTCACCACAGATATCAAATGTGCTCAGACTTAATGCATGTGACCCATCCACCTTGAGATAGC
Source organism: Flavobacteriales bacterium (assembly GCA_043748015.1). Classification (GTDB taxonomy): domain Bacteria; phylum Bacteroidota; class Bacteroidia; order Flavobacteriales_D; family Sanyastnellaceae; genus JAIBBG01. The sequence goes on along the minus strand of JAYTOA010000121.1, from coordinate 2,035 downwards.
CGCGCTGCTTATCCTGCTTTGCAATGATGAGATAAGGTACGCCTTCTACTTTTTCAAACTTCGCATGACCATTTAGATCTGTCCGCATTTTCGACAAGACTTGCTGTTGAAAATTAAGCACTGCAATTTCAACACCACTCATTGGCTTGGTAGATTTGATATCACTGACAGAAATTAGCATCGATCCATCATTGCCGCGCTTAGCAATGATTCCGACATCAGAAGCAAAAATATTTTTGCCTATTGCATCCTTTCGGTAGTATGCGGAATTGCAGGGGTTGTTTCTTTCCTGCCAGTCATAGTCGTCATAATAATCATCATATTCGTCATAATAGTACTCATCATACTCATTGTAATATCTACTGTTTGCATTCTGCGCTTCCTCGTCCTCGTCAGTCTCAACGTGAACTTCTTCCATTCCTTCAAGTTCATTATTCTTATCGTCATGATCTGGACAATGGTATAAACTGTATGCCTGGCGAAATTTCAATTCGACTCTGTAAATCGCTCCAGGTTCTGTTTTTATGATTTCATCAAGATTGAGATAGAAAGTATTCCAGACAGCCAGATCAGTTTTACCATCACTGTTCAATTTAATAGTTTTCTTTTTGACAGTGCGCCCCACGCGACGCATTTCACGGTTACCATTCAAATCATTCACTTGCAGAAATTGCGGGACATTGCTTTCGAAAATGCGCAATACTGTTACATCCACTGCAGAAAGATTCACTGCGCTGAAAGGAAACACAAGTCCGCTGGTCGATGGAAGAATCACGCGCTCCATGTCATCAATTCGCAATTCAGGTTTCAAATCTTCAAACTCTAATTCAACGATTACATCATTAGGTGACGCGTAACCCATGATATTTTTCACACCGGCGTGAATGTGCAGATTGTGATTGCCCGACATGCGATAAGCAGGATAAACGCGCACTTCATTGCCCTCTATTGTATAACGCTCATTGTATGAGTCGTCGAGATCAATGATGCCCGTGAGGGTTTGATTAGGCAGTAACGGATCAGAAAATTGCAATTGGATATATTGCTCCGGTTGTTGAATGACTTTGTGAAAAAACATTTTGAAATTCGACAATGATGGAATTTCCTGATCGAATTCACCCTTCTGCTCCGCCTCAAGTGGTTCACCATTCCATGAAATCAAAACCCGCTCGTCCTGCGTAGTTCTTGCTATGCTATCTATCGTGAATTGATGTAAATGCGGATCACCGGTATTTGTCCAGTTCACTGTCAACGTTCTTCCATTCTCTTTAGCGAAAATTGTTTTGGGAAGCGCGCTTGCATCGCAAACATCCATTGAACTCAGTGTTCCTGAAATATACATTGCTGACAGGTCATCATTACGATATGGTTTGATTTGATCGATCTGCACATCGATATGTTGCTGCATTACAACGAAACTGAATTCAAATTTTGAGAGATTGGAAGGCACATTTGTGATACGGTCAAGGCGCAGATTGCCTTCAAATATTTTTCCTCTGGGAAGCCACTTAGCAGGTCTGAACTCCAACGTTTGATTATCAATCCACCAAAGCTGACCGTCAATGTTCGGGGAAAAATCAAGTAGCTCTTCCGTAACAGGTTCGGCAGTATTCACTGCACCTTTGAATGCATCCGTCAATCGAATTCTGATGGTGCTTGCGGCGGAAACAGAACCGCTGGTAAAAGCCGATACATAAGTTGCAAAAGCAGAGTCAAACGGAATGGGGCCTTTCTTTTTACAAGAAGAAATTGGGACAATCAGAAACAAAAATGCCATAGCTAACGCCATGGCTCCACGGGTGAAAGTAGCAGGTTTCATGTTTTGGGTATAAACGGTTGGTCACTTGACGTTACGCGAAGTAACGGAAGACTTTTAGCGATAGTACAACGCTTGACAAAAAAATATTTCCGGCTAAAAAAATGAATCGGATTACCTTGTTACTTCGCATTGGCCTGTATTTGTTTGTATAAGTTAAGAGTGATGCTTAGGGGATATACATTGCAAATGATTTTGCACCTTAGAATTCTACATTCA
>JAYTOA010000120.1:0-5999 GCA_043748015.1 Flavobacteriales bacterium | reverse complement strand
AAAACCAACGGTGATCTATACAGTTGGTGTAATTCAGTCATCAATCTGGCGCGCATCGTCATGAAGCAAGGCCATGCTCTGGAGGCAGATAAAATTCTGACGACCTCTTACAAGACTATCATTGAAAATGAGATGATCGAATACGAGTACAGCTATCTTGCATTGAAAGCTGAAATACACTATGCTCTCAACTATCCATCAATGGCCTATAACTTCCAGCGTCAAGCAATGGAAGTGAATGATTCAATCGATCATATGAATCAGATGAACATGATTCAGGATATGAGCGCCAAATACGAAACAGACAGAATGGAGTCGCAAATTAACGCGCAACAGGTTGTCATCACCAACACGAGAATTTGGTTAGCGACGAACATAATAGTGGCCGTGCTATTAGGTCTTGGATTATTCAGTGTGATTCATATGCTGCGAAAAAACAGAAAACTGAATAAAATCCTCAAGGGTAAAAATCTTCAGATCAGTCATCAGCGACAAAAAATTATCTCATCCATCAACTACGCTAAGCGCATTCAGCAATCAACCCTTCCAAAGGAAGTTGAATTCAAGAAGTTGTTCAAAGATTCCTTCATCTACTTTAAGCCAAAGGACATTATTTCGGGTGACTTTTATGCCTATCAAAAGGTAGATTCCAAGATTTATGTTGCAGCTATAGACTGCACTGGTCATGGTGTACCCGGGGCGTTTATGTCACTCATAGCGAATTCAAAGCTCAACAAAGTAGTGAATGAGTTAGGTGAAAGAGATCCCGGACAAATTCTGACAAGCCTCCACAAAGAAATACAAAACGCATTGCACCAGGAAGAAGGTACAGAGCATACGATGGATGGTGTTGAAATGAGTTTGTGTGCTATAGATCTTGAAAGATGCTCAATAGAGTTTGCGGGAGCCGGGGCATCCATTTTCATTGTGAAAAAAGGCGTCATCCAGGAATACAAAGGCAATCTCAACGGATTAGGAGGAGCGGATTATCGCTGGTCTAAAGGCCAGGAATCACAGACCTTCGCGACGCATACTATAAGTTATGAAAGTGAAGATCTTCTATATCTCTTTTCAGATGGTATTCACGATCAAATTGGAGGCAACGATCTGAAGAAACTCAATAAAACAATGTTCAAAGAACATCTTATCAAATTATCACAGCATGCTTTAGATAATGCCTCTCATGGCTGCGAAGAGTTCATCAATCAGTGGAAAAGAAACCAGCAGCAGACTGATGATATGATGCTGATTGGGATTAGATTATAAGCACTTCAATCCCGTTCTAATCATTGATCATTCCACCGTTGACACTTGCGAAAATTACCATCGCGCGATAAGTCTGCGGTAAAAGTAATCCTCACAATTCTTATCACGTCTCAATTAAGCTGATTCAAACATTGTCAATTCCTTCGAATAAACAAAGGACACTGTGGCGAATGAATTAGTATGAAGAATTAAAGCTAAACCGAAAGCACATTTAACTGCACAAGCAATTTCTAAAATGATATTCAGAATTCCCACTAACGAGATTAAAGACTCGATACAAGGCCTGGCGTCTTCTTGGATTTTTCTCTTCACTTCGGAAATACACTGAGGCTCACATTCACTAAGGGTGATTCATCCTAAAATAAAGTAAGGGATCTCCGCGGTTCTGCTACCTGAGGATCACTTCGTGAATTAATGCTAACGCGAAATGCGAGGTAATTTCAACTGGGAGGAATGAGATGCAGAATTTTACCACAGCACAAAACAAGCGATAGAAAATTCCAGTTCATTTTTGTCCAATGTAAGTGAATTATATATCGCATAGATTTGAGAATCCCATGCGAATTGACATAAGAAAATTCTAATACTTAACGCGGGATAAAAAAAACCGACACTTCGAATGAGATCGGATGATATAACATAGGACAATAGAAAAATACTTCATCGGGAAGTTTGAAAGCAAAGTTAGACATGCACCAACTCAAAGACCAGATCGCAAAGACCCTTGAGTTCCTCTCCTTTCTCCGTCATCAGTTCATCTTCCCTTTCAGAAATCCAGATAATTCGATATTTCTCTTTAAACTTTGATTGTTCAAGCGTATGCAACATCTCAAAAATATACCGACTTGAAGAAGAATTAAAATATTCAAATCTTAATTCAAGTGTGAAGTCAGTATTTTCAGTAGAAGCATATTCTTTGATCCACTGAAGCACCTTATCATAGAATTCAAACGCATTCTCGGGAAGGGATCTTCCGTTGATTGAGGAGATGTTTCCGTCCATGAATAGCTTCACTTCTGGTGATTCTTCCGTTCTTGATATGATGAAGTTTTCTAATTTCAAAGTCTAGGGTGCAAACTTGTTAAATACTTGCCTGTAAAACAAATAAATATTGCTCTTTTTCATAAGGGTAAAATCTAAACACTAATTTTTCAGCGCAGGCTTGAGCTACTTCAATTAGTCCCAGGCCGGAATTACTTTTATTTTCAAAACGCAGTGACGACTTTAGTGTGCTGCGATGTAACTCTTTGAGTTCAATCGTATCCAGTGAAGTCAAATATTCCAGCTTTTCTTCCAGTAATATTTTTTCTGAAATTGAAACAATATTTCCTGCGAAGATGTCCATTTCTGATTTATTCTTTCCCAACATGAACACTCCAAATCGCGACTCTGGGTCTTCGGTAGACTTAGCATGTTTAGAAATATTCTGTAATACTTCTACCGTAACATGAGACGCTCTTATTGCCCTTCTATGACTTTCAACTTTGTCCTTTGCATTGTGTTCGGCAAGTTCGAGAAGAGGCAATATGGATTTTTGCGAAAAGTCTCCTTTATAAAGAAGTACCAGATTCTCCTTGGTCATTCGCTTATAAAACTCACGAGAGTCTTGCAACAAAATCGCATGATCTGCACCGACGCCCGGCATTTTTGAAATAGTAATTTGCTGATGGAAGAGTGAATAATTATCATCCACCGGGTCAATATGATGTAGAATTTTCTGTCCGGACTTTCGAGCCATTTCTATCAGCCCGAGTCCAGCTCCGCCTTTCGCACTCATGGTATTGTTCTTCAAACTATTCAAATAAAGTTCTTTGAGATCTTGCTCGTTGAGAGAATTTACTTGGGCCACAAGCTTTTCGAGTCGTGGTATTTCGTGATTATGAATAAAATTAATAGAATTGATAATGAAAACTCCCGGCATACTTTTAAAACTAAACATACCTTCATCTTGACGCACATTCTCTTGTCTGTTCAATCCTTCACCATGTTTGAGAACATTTTGAAAGCATTCTACAAGCATGAAAGAGACTTTCTTTCCAATACCTTCTTGATTCATTTTTGCGGCAGAGCCGTTGGAAACATCTAAAATAGTATTTGTGAATTTATCGAGGAAAGGTCCACGATAATAGAAAGACAAATTCTGACCATTGGCCCTTTCGTAGAAATATTTTAGGGTGTTCAAACGCATTCGGGCTTTAAAATTTCATAAGTCTAAGATTTGCATTTCCAGACTTTAATAGGCATCAATTATATTTTTATTAAGATGCAACCCTGCTAAACGAGATTCCGAGCCGAAAGGTTACCGGAAATAAAAAAACCCCGTCAGCAGACGGGGTTCGGCAAGCTCTTTCGAGATGCTTCATTAAGTGACGGCAGTGGGCGCCAATAAAGCATGTGCTTCAGAAGCTACGTCTTCGATCCATGAGCTCTCAATATAATGGATCACTTTTTCGTTGATTTTGTGTTTAGAATCGGTGTCTCGAAGTTGTAGCAGAACAAGATCCTGATGATCTTCTGTCGTAAACTTGATTTTGAGTTCAAGGACGGCGTCGTCCTTTACAATGATATTGTCTTCAAACAGGCTTGAAGCAATTGCTGACTTCATTTCATTGAGCGGATGTTTAAGTCCCTCTTCTACGATTTTGAGTTGTACTGTAACCATTGGAGTAATTTTTTTAGTACGTTAAAACAAGGTTGTTTGTACGGCCTCTGGAGGACCTGAAATCAATCAGGACGCGGGGGTCGATTGTAAAACGGAAAGAACTTTTGCCTTTTGACAGACGAAAGATATTGTTTTTCCGCCGAAAAGCAAATAATAATTTGATGGTCAAATAACGGGTGGCGGCTTGGCGCTGGGCTTCTTTGCTCATACAGAAGTTTGCGAAAAGAAGGAACGATCGAACTCAAAGACAACACTTTGCGCGAAGGACGAAGAGCAAAAAAGACTTGCGCCAAGGTGCGGTTATGAGAAGCTGTAATTGTAGTTTGTTTTGAGTTCATGTTAGTGTATATTGTTAGTCTCATTTCTCTACAACTAATTTCTCCTGTTGCAACACCCTGTCTCCATCACTCAAACTAAGCACGTACAATCCGCTTGCAAATTTTTCGGTACTGAGCATGTAAGTCGTTTCTATTTGCGTAGGTGAAAATTCATAAACCAATTTGCCTTGCATGTCATACAATAGAAAATTCATAGATTCAAGATTCAAAGACTCAAGCGAACCAACATAAATGTTGATGAATTGGGTGGCAGGATTAGGGCCGATGATGAAGTGACTACCAAATGATGGTAAAGAAGTCGTTGTGTCTGAAATGCCACACCCCACATAGCTGCACAGACTATCACAGCCCGGCACAAGGCAGCCGCATTCGTCTAATTTTACCAACCAGCCCTGCTGATAGGGAGGGTCTAACACATGATAAGAGTCACGCGCTTCACCACAAAAAATGACGCCACCATCCAGTGTGGCTTTCATGTCCACTAGCGTGTGTTTGTCGTTGTATATTTCCAAAAAACGGTATTTCCTTTCCAAGATTATTTCGCCTGTTGCTCTATCGAGTTTTACGATGTTAGCGAATTGGTCGTAGTCGGGATTGTTTTGTCCTTCTATAATTTCTTCACTTCCGGGAACACTGAACCAACTTCCACCCACCACATAGTTGCTGTCGCATGTCTGGACAATATTGGTAAAGTCTTTTCTAATGCCATCTTCATAGGTTCCCTGAATATTTGCCCAAATCAAACTTCCCATTGTATCCATTTTCAAAACGATGGGCAAAGTGCCATCTGATTGCTCTCCGACTGCATGGTAACGTCCAGATAAAACAAGGTCATCACCATCACCAATGATACAGTTCACCAGCTTTGTAATGTATCCTCCCGGCACATTAATTTGCCATTGTTCATCTCCGCTGGAATCTATCTTTATAAGTTTATCCTGCGAAGGATTTCCGTTAACAGTGGTTTGGTATATTCCAGCAATCACACCGCCATCAACTTGTGGCAACAGGGTGTAGCAAGCATCAGTGGCGTATGTGGCGTATAAATAAGTCCACAATTCATCGCCTGTGGGTGATAGTTTTTTGATGCAGACATCGTTCCAAGAAGGTACGTCATGGTTGATTCCGAATGAAAAAAAAGTGATGCTGTCATTTGAAGTTACAATCGCTTGTGGTAGCATAAAATTGCTATCTGTCCAAGAACTGTCAACATGCGGAGAGAAAATAATTTTTGAGAATAGTGTGTCAATGTTCTCGTTGAACCAAATGAGCCGAAATGAGAAATTGTTATCCGTATAGACTTGCTTCGGTTGTACAAACCAATTCTCAACGAACGATTCGCTATCGTAATCAGCAGCGTATATGGACGTTTGTGATTCAAAAGATTTTTCTTCAAGTATCTCACCGTGAATCCCAATAAGATTGAGCGTAAAGTTTATGTGTGAATTTGTCAGACTATCACTTGTCCAGCCAGTAACTAAAAAGGTGGAGTCTGATAGTGAATAAACCGATTCAAAGCCAGTGTTCAGTTCGACAGGCCATCTCAAATTAAAGCTGCCTTGTCCACAAGCAGCAGAACAAGAAAAAACAAAAGAGGCTGCTGTAAACAGCAGCCTCTTTATATTCAAATTAGCGAACAACATTGATTTCTTTGGTTTCAATGACTTTTTGTTCGTTCATCACAGTCACATGGTAGGTACCCGATGACCATTGTTGCACATCAATGGCCAATT
>JAYTOA010000119.1:0-18858 GCA_043748015.1 Flavobacteriales bacterium | reverse complement strand
CCAATCGCTCTAGCAAGCTGTGCAAGACGCGCAATGGGCGTTTCTACCTCTCGTCCTGCTGTCATAATAAGATCTGCAAACTCATCCACTACGAGTACGATATAAGGCAAATAGCGATGCCCGTTTTCCGGATTCAGTCTTCTTGCTACAAACTTTCCGTTATACTCTTTGATATTTCTGCACGAGGCCGTCTTCAGCAATTCATATCGTTGGTCCATTTCAATACAAAGCGATTGAAGTGTCTTCACTACTTTCTGCACGTCCGTTATGATGGCTTCTTCTTCATTGGGAAGCTTCGCCAAAAAGTGCCTTTCAATTTTATTGAAAAGCGTCAACTCTACTTTCTTCGGATCGACAAGTACGAATTTTATTTCAGAAGGATGCTTCTTATATAAGAGTGAAACCAGAATTGCATTCAGCCCAACAGATTTACCTTGCCCAGTAGCACCGGCCATAAGTAGGTGAGGCATTTTGGCAAGATCAGCAACGAAATTTTCGTTGGAAATGGTTTTACCCAAAACAATAGGTAATTCCATATCTGCATTCTGAAATTTCTCGGATGCAATCAATGAACGCATACTCACCACATCCGGTTTTGAATTGGGTACTTCAATACCAATTGTTCCTTTACCCGGAATGGGTGCGATGATTCTTATTCCGAGGGCAGCGAGGCTCAATGCGATATCATCTTCGAGATTCTTAATCTTCGATATGCGAACCCCGGGAGCCGGGATGATTTCATAAAGTGTTACAGTTGGGCCGATGCTGGCTTTGATTTTCGAAATTTCAATTTTGTAATGATTGAGCGTTTCGACAATCCTGTTTTTGTTTTCCTCAAGTTCTTCTTTGTTGATTTGTGGTCCCTGGCCACCATGTGGTTTCAATAGCTCAATAGAAGGAAGCACATAGCGCGACAAATCTCTTTTTGGATCAAATGGTCCGAGTTCTTCAATTTTTCTGATGATCTCTGATTCATCAAGTTCTTCTTCACCTTTCTCAAGTTCAACAGAAAAATCATCATCGTCTATTGCAGCTAACGATGCTCCGGCAGTGACAGCTGCGATCGGTAGCAATTCCAATTCATCAGTCTCTTCCAACTCTGCGTTGAGTTCCTCATCTTCCAGCAATGGAACTTCTTCCTGTTCAAGTTCTATTTCCAGTTCATGCTCTATTTCCGCCGGTATTTTTTCTTCTTCAATGATTGGATCATTGATCAAAACGTTAAGTGGTTTTTGTTGAATCTCATCATTTTTGTTTGAAGAATTCACAGCAGCCTTCGGGGCAATATCTTCATCGTCCAACTCTTCTTCATCAGGTACAATCGCTATTGCACGATTTCGCCACCATTCGAGGAAACGCATCCACGCAACCTCAACATGATGATTGAAATTGAAGATTAGAAATGCTCCCATGGTGAAGACCAGCAACATTAAAGTGCCAAACCAACCGAGAGTGAAAACGCACCATTGTGTTGCGAAGTGCCCGTATCCGCCGACCAGATTCTGGTTGCAGGTAATTTGAATGGTGCGATCAAATCCATCCACGCTGTCATGAAAAATAAAACCGATAGCAAGCGGAATAATAAACATTGCGGCAAGTGAAATCCGGATTGTTTTCCAGTATGGCAACAAATCGCGCTTCAGCCAGATGCGAATACCTTTCATGAAAACGATCAGCGGAATGAAGATCGCACCCAATCCGAAATATTCGCTCATGAAAAACCAAGCCACGTGTGCGCCGATTTTCCCCATCCAGTTTTTATATGGCTCTTGTTTGGCGAATCCATCTACAACTTCGGGACTTGTCACCAGGCGGAAGTCATGCTCTCCGGTGATAAGATAAGATGCACATGCGAGTAATAGAAAAACGCTGAACAGCACCAGAAAGATTCCGGAAATCTTCTGGACGCGCGGCTCTCTGACGAATGCCATGAATCTTGCCCAGCGTCCATTCCCGGAAGATTTACTCTTTTTGGAATTCGCAGATTTCTCTTCAACAGGAGCGATTTCCTCTTCCTCCTTTGCTTTATTTCTGATGGTATTTCTCGCCACGATAGTTAATAGAACGGGGCAACGATGAACATCACCACTAATTTTACAGGTCTTTTTTTACCAGTTTCAAAATTAGAAATGTGAACAGCCTTACTCGGGTTGCCGACATCCTATTATGAACATGACAATGTGCAGGTAGCATCGGGGAATTGGCAGATACATGGGGCGGAGCGATTTTCACGACCGGGCTAAGGTTGCAGTTTTGCAGGTGACATACGACATAATGTTCGTGATTTTCAATTACTTGAGGGAATCTTTCGTGTTGAATGCACCTGCAATTTCTCCTGTTTTTTTCTAAAAAAATAGGTAAACACTTTTGGCAAATAGGAAAGTATGCGTACATTCGCCGCCCCGTTTAAGAAAAAAAGACAATGGCCAAGAAAGGAAACAGAGTACAAGTGATTATGGAATGCACTGAGCATAAAGAGTCAGGACTTCCAGGCACAAGCCGTTATATCACAACAAAGAATCGCAAGAACACTCCGGAAAGATTGGAAAAGAAAAAGTACAATCCAATTCTGAAGAAAATGACTGTGCATAAAGAAATCAAATAATATTTAAGTGCTATGGCAAAGAAGGTAGTTGCAACCCTGCAAACAGGTAGTGGAAAGAACCACACTAAGGTTATCAAAATGGTGAAGTCTCCGAAAACAGGTGCTTACACTTTTAAAGAGGAAATCGTACACAACGATAGCATTCAGACTTGGTTCGCCAAGAACTGATAGCGCTGCTTTAATAAATTTGAAAGGCTTTTCTCAAAAGGGAAGGCCTTTTTGTTTTTGGGGCTATAAGTCTAACTTTAGAAAGTTTCAATAGCTTTATCATAATACCACAGCAAACAAATTACGAGTATGAACTTTTTCAAAAAGTTATTTTCATCGGAAAAAAAGGAAAGTCTAAACCAAGGCCTTGAGAAAACGCGAAGCGGATTTTTCTCGCGTCTTGCTAAAGTGGTTGTCGGGAAAAGCCATGTGGATGATGAAGTGTTGGACAACCTCGAAGAATTACTCATTGGAAGTGATGTAGGAGTTGACACCACACTGAAGATAATTCGTCGCATAGAAGATCGGGTGAAACGCGACAAGTTCATGGGCACGGATGAATTGAATGGAATCCTTCGCGAGGAGATTTCAGAGATCATGAAAGGACATGACGGTGAAGACAGCGAGGAAGTATTTATACCGGCGGTTTCAGGTCCGTATGTAATCATGGTCGTTGGTGTGAACGGAGTAGGCAAGACCACAACCATTGGCAAACTGGCCAACCAACTTCAATCACAAGGTAAAAAAGTGATGTTGGGCGCAGCTGATACTTTTCGAGCTGCTGCTGTTGATCAATTGAAAATCTGGAGTGAAAGGGCGAATGTTCCCATGATTTCCCAGGGAATGGGCGCCGATCCTGCAAGTGTTGCATTCGACACACTGCAAAGTGCAGTTTCACAAAATATGGATGTCGTTCTTATAGATACCGCCGGTCGTCTGCACAACAAGATTGGATTGATGAATGAGTTGACAAAAATCAAACGCGTGATGCAAAAGGTTACTCCGGATGCGCCTCACGAAGTACTTCTGGTGCTAGACGGATCAACCGGTCAGAATGCATTTGAACAGGCCAAGCAATTCACTGCTGCAACAGCTGTGACAGCATTGGCAATCACCAAAATCGACGGAACAGCGAAAGGTGGTGTGGTGATTGGCATCAGCGATCAGTTCAATATTCCTGTTAAATACATTGGTGTTGGTGAGAAAATTGGCGACCTGCAAGTTTTCAATCGATTTGAATTCGTTGATTCATTGTTTAATGCCGAAACCGGAAAGTAGCCTACTGAATTTCGTAAAAAAAAATACCGGAAAAACTATTTAAGCACAAAAACCCGAAACACATTCGGGTTTATTAATATTGATGGTGCACTTCCTAGAAGTACAGAAGAGTCAATTTTTTCTGAATTCAATCTCTGCATTCAGCAGATCGCCGAATTCCTGTCCTGATTCCAGCATGAAGTCATCATCCTCTTCGTATTCCCACACGATTTTCATTCCCGGAATTGATTTACAAAGTTCATTGATCTTGTGCAGCACATTAAAGATTGCTTTGCTGCTCGATGTGTTGAAGTATGTAAGACGAAACTGAAATTCTGAAGCTGACTTAAAGTTTTCTTTATTGGATTCAATAAAATCCGCAACGGGTTTGTAGAATTCGTATGCATCGATAGGAATCGATATTCCCTCAAGACGTTGAATGTTCTCGTTCACATCTAAAGCAATAAGCGGCGTGCTTTTGGTTTGTTCCAACTTGTATATCATCATATAAAAAGATTTAAATATTAGTCTTGAATACGTTCATCGGCACCAATACGGAGCTAACACACATCCATGAGCCATTGTTCATTTCCTGAACATTTATGCGAAGATTGGATGCGCCATTTTTCATAATCTGCAATAGACCTAAACCCGCTCCACCGCTTTCGTTGAAATCCTGATTCATCAGCTTGGATTTATACTCCGCTTCGATCTCGGTTATTTGCAAAGCACTAATGCGTTCAGCTTGGTTTTTCAATGTGCGGGCATTTTGCTCTGTAGATACATTTTTCACAATAATCATTAGTTCATTCTCTTCGGTTTTCCACTCGAATTCGACCTTAGTGCCGTTGCCATATCGTTGCGCGTTGTCCAACAGCTCTACGGCGAAGCCAACGAGTTTTGTAATTCTCTTTGCTGCGGGCTCATTGTCAGACATGGCTTGTTTCAGTGTGGTGCACATGAATGATCTGAGATCATCAGTGAGATTACCTTCATAAGTGAAGTGATGTGATTTTTCCATAGTCGCGGTCCTTTTCAAATTTGAAAACCGATCATCAGGATGTCGTCAGTTTGTTCTGTCGACCCTTTCCAGTTCTCGTGTTCGGTCTTCAATGCCTGGTTTAGTTCGTTTATGTTTTTACTGTAAAATGTCTTTAAAAGTTTCGCTAAGCTCTTTTTAGAGAACAATTTCGTTCCTGTTTCACCGCCCATTTGATCGCAATAGCCGTCACTCATGATGATGTATCGGGCTTCGGGATCAATGGTAAAAGTGTGAGATTTGTAAGTAGGATGCAAGCCTGGATTCAAGTCGCCTACACTGTATGGAGAAGGTCGGATTGTCGTTATTTCATCCGGAGTGCAAATGAGCAATGGAGATTTTGCCCCGGCGAAATCAAGTGTGTTATTTTTTTTATCAATTCTGATGATAGAAATATCCATTCCTGCATGAAATAAGGATTCATCGGTTTTTGATCTCAATGAACTTGTAATCTGATCATTCAGCATTGTCAAAATTTCACCCAGATCCGCTTTCGGATGCAATTCAAGAATCTGCTTCAGATTATAGTAGCCGGTGAATGAAAGTAGTGCAGCGGGTACACCATGACCGATACAATCGATTGCCGAGATATAAATACAGTCGTCAATGTTGGATACGAATGGAAGGTCACCACTCACAATATCCAAAGGCTTGTAAAAGACAAAACTGTTCTTCAGATATTTATTGAGTGTTGCGGTATCGGCAGCAAGAGATCCTTGAAAGTAGCTCGCAGATGTGATACTCTTATGAATATCATCCGTTTTAATTTTTAATTCAACATTTTTTGATTTCATCGCCCTGTTCCACTTGCGGAAGTTTCGTATGATGAGTGCTGCTCCAATAAGCGCTGCAAGGCACAGCAATCCGATGAAATAACTGATCTTCTTAATTGTGTTTTCTCTTTTGAGCTTTTCTTCATTTGCAACTGTCTCAAGAGTCAGCATTTTGTTTTGCTTCTCCGCTAGCAAAAGTTTACTTGTTTCACCTTGCTTATCCAGCTCCAGTTGTGTAAGTTTTAGCATCTGCGATGACTTAGCACTCTCGAGTTCAATAATGGCATTTTCCTGTTGTTGATTATTCAGTGATACTTGAAGCAATTCGAGATCGCGCTTTACTTTTTCTTTTTCAATGCGTGATCTTTCGACCTCTGATTTCACCAGCTGCTGTTCAACAGCCATCAAATCTTTTTCCTGCTGCTGATTGAGGATGTCCAATTGTCTTTTATCGAATTCAAGTCTTCTTTGCTCAACTGATGCATAATAGCTTTCAATGTTCTTTCGGATTTGCTCAATAAGGAGTCGTTTACCTGTTTGCTTTTCAACACGCTCTTTATCTTCTTGAGTCGTTTTCGTATTGAGCGAATTAATTTGAGCGAGAATTGAACGTTCGGAATCACGATTGTTCGTTTTTGAATAGCAGATTTTGAGCAACTCAAGTGCGTCTAACCTTAGATCATCCATTTGAAATCTCGAGCATACTTCTGCCATTTCTTTAGTGATCGTGATGGCTTCATTTGTTTGTTCTGATTGATTAAGTAGCGCTGCATGAATAATGTTAGATTTTACAAACGCTCTTGTATTGTTGTTCACAACTGCAACATCGCGCGCTTTGATGGCATATTCAATTGCCTGATCATTGCGCTTTTCTTCTTTGAGATAGTAGGCGTAGTTGAGGAGGATATCAGGAAATTCTTTAGCTGTTTGTGGACACGTCACAATAGCGTCGAGGAAATTGTATTCAGCGGCATTTTTCTCATTGATTTTTTGCTGACACAGAGCAATATTATTGGCGCTGATAGCAAGCAATCGTTTGTCGGCTTTCCATCCCGCAACCATATTCATTTCTTTGAAGGATTTGATGGCTTCATCATAATTCTTCATTTCATTTTGAATGATGCCAAGCAATTGACAAGCTTCAATCCATTTGTTGTGAAGTCCGTGTTGCTTGGTAAATTCTATATAGTCTTTTAATGCATTTTGGGCCTCATCTTTTCTTTTGAGTTTGATGAGATTCGTAGACTTTAAGGCAAGCAGATAAGATCTCAATGTTATGTCCTCATTCTTAATCGCCAGCGCTTTGTCGATGTAATCAATACCAACTTCGGGTACGTCAAAATCTTCGAAGAATCGCATGGAATTGATGTATGCCAATAGCTTGAGATCGTCATATGCCTTTTCGCTAAATCTGCAGGAAGTGAGTGCGGCGTCTATTCCACCGGTGAAATCAAGATTGTCAGAGAGTACACGCAACTCAAATAATTTGACCCGGATAATAAGATTGGCATCATTGGATTGCACCGCCTCAATGAATGCTTCTTTGCATAGCACCAGTGCTTGAACCGTATCTTCCTTGGCAATCTTTTTTTCACACGCGGCCAACATCAGTTCGCATGCTTCTGAGTGCTTATATAGTCCACCATGTTGCGCTTTTGACACAACGGACACAGCCAGAAATGCAAAAATCAGATATATTGGGCTGTAGTTTCTCATCGTGTAAATCGATAATTGAGATCAAGGCGGAACTGCAATGGATCCATGAGCATCGATGATATACCGTTGTTATATGGGCTCGCGATTCGATATTCAACATTGAGAATGTTGGTGGCTCCAAGTCTCAATGAGAAAGGAGATTCTACAGGGTTGATGTGCACAAAGGAGTTAATCCTTGGCACAGCTGCATAATTTTTTAGGGTGATTCCGGCTTCGGAGCTCTCATCCGGCTCATAGGCATAGATATCACTTTGATAAATCAACGTTGCACTCCAGCTAAGCCAGGCTGTGAAGTGATAACCGGCCAATAGTGTTCCTTTCGTTCTTGGGATAGCGAGAAATGTTTTTGCAATGGGGGACGCTACTTCTTCGAGCACGCTCTTTTCGGAAATATTTTCGTAATAGCTGAAACCCATACGAAGAAAATATTTCTTTCTTTTTATACCACCCATTAGGTCAATACCCTGACTTGCGACCGCACCTCGATTTATGTAATTGTCCAGATTTTCATTATCGAATACATAAATAATCGGGTTGTTCAATATTGTTTTATAAGCAGAGATTTGCAACCAGTCGTTGCTTCTATTTCGCAAGCCCAGACAAAGATCTATTGTTTTCCCTTTTTCAGTTTGAAGGTTTTCATCGGTTGGACCAAGATTGATGTTTTCGATAGTGGGAATTCTATAGCAATAAGAATAGGTAGCCTTTGTATAGAATAATTTTTTCTTGAAAGTATAATAGGCCCTTGGAGCAAATTCCGGCGTGACATAACTGTTGACTTCGCCTCTGGCCGAAATTCCAAAAAATCCAACACGGGTTTTGAGCTGAAGATCTGAAAAAATGGCGGCGCCGTATAAATTGTTCAGCGTATATTCAAAAGTGCTGTCAGAAATGGATTCTGCCCAATCATGACTGTTCGAATTGTAGTATGCTTTTATGCCAATGTTCGAATTCAACTTGCGCAGAATTTGCGAATGAAGTGTGGCCGATAATGAAGCTCTCCTTCCGCTTGTGTTAGAGGAAATTCGCCTGACATCAGTCGTATTCATGTATGCCCAAGGAACAAAGTATCCATAAGTTCCACGAATATTAATGTCATTTTTAGATCCGATTTTCTTATCAATCTGAGCATCGAACTGGTTCTGGATCATATTCACTTTGTAATCTGCGTCTTTTATATCAAACGAGTAATCATTTCTGTAAAACTGTATGTTGAAGTTGTTGCGTTGCAGTTTTAAATACATTTCTGTATTTACAACTTTGGTGCTGTCGCCATTGAATATTGACGTTGAATCGTCTATCTGTTCAGTTCCGAAAGATTTGCTACCTTCCAGATGATTGAAATGATATGAAATACTTGTCTGATTGCCTAGATAGTGATTGCCTTCCAGTCCGAATTTAGACCTTGCGAGTCCGTCTTTTCCTCCGCTGAATTGTGTGTTGATATTCGTTCCGTCGTTTTCGCCGGCATCGAATGTTACGACGTTGATTATACCTAATGCGGCTGTTCCTCCGAAAATAACTGTACCCGGCCCCATCATAATTTCAACTCGACTAACATTGTCCATAGGAAGTCTGCTGTTAAAAGCATAGGTGCCGAAGTCTGTCTCGTTCAATGTAATACCATTGAGTTGAATGATGTATTTCCCTTCATGCGCCCACAATCCTCGAATACTTATGCCATTCACATCATCCACATCCTGTCCAAAACTGATTCCTGGAATTTGATGGAGAAGCTCCATTATATCGCGCGCACCAGAAAGACGTATTTCTTCTTGATCAAGAATGTAAATCGTACCTGGTACGTCATCGGCCTGTGCATTCTTCAATCCCATGATTGAAACGCGTTTAACTTTGGCGGTGATTGTTTGTGATGAATCTTTATAAAATATTTCAGGCGATACACCCAGCAACTCAATAGTTGGGGTATTTGCTTGACTACTAGCATAGTAGTTAAGTAAAAAAATGGATAGTATGCTCAGTAATACTTTCTTCACGTTAGGGCGGTTCGACTGTTTTACTTATTGTTCACCACAAATGTTTCAGAATGCGGATTTTTGCACTATGAAAAGAGGCAGAATTGAAAGAGAGATGGAGGTAAATGCGTCATGAAAACGAAAACACTCAGAAAGAACAAAGTGAATGTTGTGACGCTTGGTTGTGCGAAAAATATTTTCGACAGCGAGGTGATGATGGCACAATTGAAGGCCAATAGTTTTGATGTTGAGCACGAGTCAGTAGAGAAAGATTCTGAAATCGTAATCATCAATACGTGCGGATTTATTGATAATGCAAAAGAGGAAAGCATCAATACAATTCTAGCCTGGGCAAAGGAGAAGGAAAAAGGAAACGTGGACAAACTCTATGTGACAGGATGTTTGAGCGAACGCTATAAACCAGAATTGGAGAAGGACATTCCGGAAGTGGACGCATTCTTCGGAACACGTGAATTACCAAAATTGCTCAAAGCATTGAAGGCCGACTACAAGCATGAGCTCGTAGGAGAAAGATTTCTTACCACACCATCTCACTACGCATACTTCAAAATTTCGGAAGGATGTGATAGGCCGTGTTCGTTCTGTGCCATACCACTAATGCGTGGAAAACACGTCAGCACGCCTATGGAACAACTGGTAACCAACGCTAAAAAACTCGCTGCTCAGGGGACGAAGGAATTAATACTTATCGCTCAGGACCTTACCTATTACGGTTTAGACATCTATCGTCAACGTCAATTGCCGGATTTACTGCGCAAGTTGAGTGATGTTGAAGGCATAGAATGGATTCGATTGCAATACGCATTTCCGTCCGGTTTTCCTTTGGAGATATTGGATGTGATGAATGAGCGCGATAACATTTGCAAATACCTCGACATGCCGCTGCAACATGCGACTACGAAAATGCTTACGGCAATGCGCCGGGGTATTACAAGAGAAAAGACGGATGCACTCATACAAACAATACGAGAAAAAGTTCCGGGCATTGCTTTGCGCACAACATTGATTGCAGGATATCCTGGTGAAACGAAGGAAGACTTTGAAGAAATGAAGAAATGGGTGGAGCAGACCCGTTTTGATCGTCTTGGAATTTTTGCGTATTCACATGAAGAGAACACGCATGCACATCTTTCTAAAGATGACGTGCCTGCGCGAACCAAAAAGAAAAGAACAGAAGAAATTATGGAAGTTCAATCACATATTTCTTATGATCTCAATCAACAGAAAGTAGGGAAACAAATGCGTGTCTTAATCGATCGAATTGAAGGAGATCAATACATAGGCCGCACGGAGTTTGATTCTCCGGAGGTGGACAACGAAGTGATCATTGAGAAATCTGCCGGCTATTTACGTGTTGGAGACTTCGCAGAAGTAACAATCAATAGTGCCGAGCACTACGATCTATTTGCAACTCCTTTATCAATCGAGTGAAATGATGGGTCAAGCACAGCCGGATAAATCTCGTATCCATGATCCGGGATTTGGCGAAGAAATCGGAGGAAAGTCAAGACGTCTAATCAACAAAGATGGAAGCTTTAACGTCAGGCGAAGAGGCGGAGGAGTGGGTATGCGCAATGTATATCAGTACCTATTAGACCTTAGCAATCTCAAGTTTTTTCTGCTGATATTGATTGGCTACGTAGTATTGAGTTTGCTTTTTGCATTGTTGTATTTTTCAATAGGCTCGAATCATCTTATCGGAGTGCATGGTGAAACTTTGATGGGGAGTTTCATGGATTGCTTTTATTTCTCCACGCAAACCTTTACAACTGTTGGATACGGAGCTATTGCACCTTCAGGAGCAGCGACAAGCGCTGTTGCTTCATTTGAAGCATTCACAGGATTGATATTTTTCGCTATAGCAACCGGTTTGTTGTTTGCCCGATTCTCAAAGCCGAGGGCCATTTTGAGATATAGCGCAAATGCGGTAATAGCACCATATGAAGATGGCGAAGCATTGATGTTTCGTTTTGCCAATGCGAGAAATAACGTTTTGATGGAGATACATGCCCGTACCATTGTCGTCATGAGAAGCGCAACTGACGATGCACTGCACCGTCGTTATTTTGGATTGAAACTAGAAATAGATAGCATCACTTTTTTGCCCTTGAGTTGGACCTTGGTTCACAAGATTGATGATAGTAGTCCAATGAAGGGTTTGACGCTTTCTGAAATGAAAGACTTGGATTTTGAAATCTTGATTTTGATTACAGCGTTTGATGATACATTCCATCAAACGATACATTCGCGGCACAGTTATGTGGCCGACGAAATGGTATGGGGTGCAAAATTCATTAGGGCTTTTAGTCCGAATAGCAGAGGTGCGATTACCTTGGATCTCGATGCTTTGGATGAAATAGAGATGATAAAATAATTACGTAGGAAAAAATAAAATTCAATAAAATGAACTTTGGAATTGGTGCAAAGATTACACACCCCACTTATGGTGAAGGCATTGTTTTCGGAATGGACGACCACAAGTATCGCATTTATTTTCGCGAGCACGGTGAGAAAGAATTGGGTAGGGCATATGATGGATTTCAATTGGTAGAAGCAGCTCCGGCAGTTCTGGCTACGGTGCAACTTGAAGATGTAGTGGATGCGGTAAAGAATGTTTTTGATATGTTTTATGAAGTAACAGAGATCATTGAATTGGGAGATAGATGGGAAGGCGGAACAATGTTTCTCCAGCCAAAGGATACATCATTGAAGCCCAAAGAAATTCCGGTAGAAAATTTCTTTCATAAAATAGTAATGCTGCGTGATCGATTGCGAGTTTTGGAGCAAAAGATCAATGCGCATGCAAAACTAACTGATGCTGATAAAGTGGAAATGCAGCAATACATCACTAGAATTTATGGTTCGCTCACCACTTTCAATGTGATGTTCAGATCGAAGAAAGATTGGTTCGTGGGTGAGAGCTCTAAGAATGCCGGCGAGGATTGAGAAAGAAGTGCAATTTTTTTATGACCTCGCTATTTTATTCATCCATAGAAACAAACATTTCGTCGAGTGCGTGATTTGATGACATTTGTCAGGTTGCGAAAATTGAATGGAAGCTTGTTGAGCGATTTATGTACCTCATTAAGATCTCATACAAAGTCGAAATACTTGATCTGTATTGGTTTTGGAGAATGTTCCCGTATCCGATCCAAAGGATTTTGGTACTCACTTTTGTTGAGAAGGTCGGTTAAATGAAAGTTCAAAACTATTGGTGGCGAATTCTGGTATCCAAAAGAAAAAAATATTACATTTCGCTTACAATTCGATTCGTTAGACGGGTTGTCCGAAAAGGCGAAGGCAGTTTCGGTTACAAAATCCACATTGGCAAACTGGTTAGAAAAGCTCACAATACAAAGTACCATTGGAACTGAACTTGAAAAATTGGAATGTATACCCATCGTTGACCCTCTATTTTGGTTGATATGGACGACAAAAAATTAGCTCTTGAATTGCTGCTGTTAACGACTAGTTTCGTTAGGTTTTAGGCACCTTTGACAGTTAGCGGAACTTTGCGGAAAGGACATTGATCCTATTGCAAGACCTGAATTAAGGTAACAAAGAGTAAATCGGGTAACATATCGTTGATCGGAGGTTTCATTTTTATTCCAGCTTTTTTCTATCCTGCGTCGATGTGGATTTTTTCTTTTTATGAGCTGTATCGACTCAGTTTTCCTGAAATTTTAAGTCCCACATCGCTTCATTATTTCACACCATTCCTTATTTCAACGTTTCTTTGCATCATGAGTGAAGAGATAGAGTTGCCTGTTATGGAAACATTTTACACGGTACAGGGCGAAGGTGCTTTTGCGGGGGCTCCCGCTTTTTTTATCAGACTTGGGGGTTGTGATGTTGGCTGCTCTTGGTGCGATGTCAAGGATAGTTGGGACGCTGCGAAACATCCTTTGCATAAAGTGGACGACTTAGTTAATCAAGTTACGTTGAGCGGCTCGAAAATTTGTGTTGTAACAGGAGGCGAGCCGGCCATGTACAATCTCGTCCAACTCACAGAGTTACTTCAGAAGGCGGGTATTCGCACACACGTGGAGACTTCCGGTGCATACGAGCTAACCGGTAATTGGGATTGGGTCACATTTTCACCGAAGAAATTCAAAGGTCCGGTTGACAGTATTTATCCGAAAGCGGATGAGTTGAAAGTGGTTGTATTTCACACTACAGATATCGAATGGGCTGCGGGACATGCCGCAAAAGTCAAACCCGGTTGTCAACTTTATCTTCAACCCGAGTGGGACAAGAAAGAAAAAGTTCAACCGATGATTCTAGATTTTATCAGGAAGAATACAGATTGGAGAATATCGGTACAGACACACAAATACCTTGGGGTGGATTGAATTTAAATCAAGGTGGAATTCCAACTTATCTCAATCCTTCTCTAAATCTTTTGTCTCCTTTCGTTTTGCTACTGTAAACACACGCGAAACATTAAATCCAAATTGGATATCACCTTTGCTCCAGTTACCAGTTGTTTCTGTGATAAATCCTTTCTCGTTCATAGGTTTGCTGTTGGTGAAATGAAGCTGAAAGACGTGACCACCGGTTTCAATATCAAATCCTATAGAAAGTGAATTTTTGTAAATGTCTTCAAGTTGCCCTGGCGCCACATACACATACTCGGCGTTGAATGAAGTTCTTCGCGTTAGTTTATATCTGCCACCAATGCCGGCTGCGAATACATCGTTTTTGATTGTTGTATCTGATACGAGGTTGCGGTGCACCAATGTTGGCGCCAACTGCAGTGAAAATGACTCATTGAATTTTCGGGCTATTAAAATCTGATGACAGTAATAAAGTCTCGAAGTGAAATAATTTTTTCGATCAGGATTTTCCCAAGGCCCGGTCCGCACAACCATTGATGAAAAAAGTGATACACTAATGGGCATGTTTACTTGACCGGTGCTTTGGCGAAGAATTTTGTATTTTAAAAAACCATCTACTTCTTTATTGACATTCGATCTTCCAAATCCGGCCATCAGCTTGTCTGTGACACCGAATTCAAAACCTAATCTCATATTCGCCTGATCAAGTCCAAATAAATTTTGTGCTCCTGAGTTGATCGTTCCAAATCTGTGCGAAATCCTGAAGTCCATAATTCCGGCTGCCGGATTTTCAATGGAGTGCATGTTGATCACTCTTGAAGATTTAAAAGTTGCGTAGGTATAGTTGGTTACTGGTTCTTCAGGGCCAAGCAAAGAAAGCAGGTCAGTGGTGTCTTGTTGTGCAAAACTGACTTGAACAACTAGCAATGTAAATACTAGAAGCAGAGAAGATCGAAGCATTCGTGTCAAAGTTTATTCAGGACTATTTTTTCAATTCAGTGAGGTTAGCTTTAACAGTCACTTCTATGTCACCGGCAATATTTTCTGCTTTGTCTCCGGAAATAACGATGCCATAATCGGCAGGCTTCACATAGAATTTAGACTCAGATGCAACAATTCCCGATTTCACATTGAAGACCGCGTCAACAACGATTTTTTTGGTCACCCCATGCATTGTGAGCTCTCCTGCCACTTTGGTTTTGTATGAGCCGTCTTTATGGAAGTCGATGCTTTGCATGTTCTCTACATTTCCTTTGAAAGTTGCTTTTGGGAATTTTGCACTTTCCATATAGGTCTCATTGAAGTGCTCCTGCATGAAAGCATTTTCAAAAACGAATCCCATCTGTAACACGGACCATTCAATGGCTCCAGTGGCTGCATCCATCACACAAGTTGCTTTGTTATTTGTTGCCTGAATTTTCTCCATTTTGGCATCGGAGAAAAATTTGATGCTGCCATCTTTCGTGAAATATTTTTGCGCATCTGCAAAAAATGCTGCGCAAATGATTAAAGTGATGACTGTTATTTTTTTCATGTCTTTGTTTTTTGATTGATTTATTTTTTGTTCACGATGACTCCTTGGTTCAGCAATACGTCGCTGAGGAAGCCGTTGCATATGCCTTTCAGGTCAACAGTCATGCCAGCAGAAATGCCGTCGGCCGTCCCGCCCCTTTTTAAAGTACATATCACCGTCCCAAGAATATCATCTGTTGCAAGCACCACGTCGGTGTTACCTGAAGCTTCAAGTTTAATCTCCTGAACGACTCCGGTCACTTGAATAACTTGATCACGGTATTTCGCAAATGCCGCCGCTTCATTGTTTGAAAATTCCATGTAGAGATCGTTTGCAGTTAGTGTTGCAAATGGCTTTTCGTCTTCGGCTGTTCTGTGTGGTTTGTTCCATAGAAATGCAACGACGCCCACACCAACGGATGCAAGAAGAAGAAGAACGATGATGATGATGTTTCTTGTTTTCATATTAATTTTCCGGATAACCAAGTGTTCTCCATTCTTCAAGCGCTTTGATGGAACACTTGTCTAGTTTACTGCTGTTTTTTGGCATCTGCGAGCATCCGCTATTCCAGTTAATACTGCAGAAGAAGTTGCCATTGGTTGCGTTGTTTTTTACATCCGTATAAGATTCCAATCCAATACTTGCTTCCGGTGAAGGTCCTGCGTGACAGCCTGAACGCGCACAGTTCTGATCAACTATTGCTTTGATCCGGCCTACATAAGTGTAAGTTGTTTCTGTGCATGTGCCTGTTGAATAAAGTTCAGATTCGTTGTCGTAATAGCACGATTGGAAACTGAACAAACACAGTATAAAAATCAAAGTGATGTACGCTCGTAAATTGTTTTTCTTCATGATTTACTCATCAGTTGTTTGGTGCACCGGCATCCACCCAATTTTGGAATTGGCTAATATAACAATCGGGAAGTCCTGTTGTATTTTGGGGCATCAAAACAGCACCGTTGATTCCGTGAAGCGAGTTCATTAATCGGCCATCCAATGCAATACTTTGAATCTGAGCATGGCTGGATAGAGTGAGATTTGAGCTCGGAGAATTGCCTGAATGGCATCCCTCACAATAAAGTTGCGTAATAGGCTGGATATGTTGTAAGAATGAATTGCCAAGTGGATCGCAGTCTTCCTGACATGAATTGTTGAGAGCGCCTTGCAGAATCCACATTTGAATAAGTAGTTTTTGTTGCGCAGAGAGCGGACCGCCGTTATCAGCAGGAGGCATCACATCGCTATCAGTTTTGTTGATTAAATCCCAAAGATCGCTTCCATTCAAATCACCGGGATTAACTTCTTCCATTATGTCAGCGTAATTATCAAGTCTGACTCCGTCTTCATGAGTGATCGCATCATGACAGCCCTCAACTGCGCAATTGGAAACGATCAGAGGAAGGATGGTATTCGTGAAATACACAGAATCCGGATCGCATGGATGTTCGTTGATGATCAATAAAGTATCCGGAGGTTGTGGATTGCTGTTGCCGCCATTGATTAGCTCATCAAATGTTTCCGGCTGATGTTTACAAGAGAAAACAGCGAGAATTAATGCGATCAAAATGCTAGAGAATGTGGTTTTTTGTTTCATCGTTAAAGTAAAATTATTTATTCGGTGTGTCCAAGTAAACGTTGGATTCGCTTCAGATTAATTTCTCTGCAGAGCTTCAGTACATCAAGCGTGTACCTGTAATAGTCTGTTTTGTTGAGCTTTATCAATTCGCCCATAACATCGAGCTCTTCGGCTTTAATCAGGCGCGAATAATCGGCTATCGTAAGTTCCATTTTGCAGGTTGTTTTAGAATTACGGTTCTAATTTCTACATAACAAGTAGAATGACCCATTACTTGGGTCTGAATGAGAAAAAGTCGATTCTGAATAGGCACGTCAATGATTAAGTCTTCCTCAACTTCGCATTATTCGAAAAAAAAAGTAGATTACCCAAGATTTTGGTTTTAAGAAGTGTATTCCGTTTGAAGCGTTCAATTATGGAAGGATTTTCCCCGGCTTTTGAATGAGACATATACCTGAGAAGACCACTGCTTCAAAACTTAGGTTATTTGGAAGAAGTGAAATTGCATAGCCTCATTCAGCGATGCCTTGATGAAGATCAGCGCGCTCAAAGTGAATTGTACAAGTATGCGTACAAATCGCTGATTGGTGTGTGTTGGCGTTACGCTTCGGATAAGGAACAGGCGATTGAGTACATGAATATTGGATTTGTTAGGATACTGCTCAATTTGAAGAAATACAAATTGGAAGTTCCATTTGATTTTTGGGCAAGAAGAGTTTTGATCAATACGGTGATCAACGAGTTTAAAAAAAATAAGAATTGGAGGGATTCCTCCGTGAGAGGACAGGAGGAGAGAATAGCGCAACAAGAGGAAGAGCGCGATTTATCAGAGCACCAGGAAGAAATGCTGGAGTTGATAAGGAATAAAGTGCTAAAACTACCTCCGATGACAATGAAAGTTTTCAATCTGTACGCAATAGACGGATATCTGCACGGAGAGATTGCAGAAATGTTGGGAATAAGTGAAGGAACAAGTGCCTGGCATTTTTCCGAAGCGAAAAAGCGTATTAGAGAGATGATAGGGGTTCAAAAAGTGAAATTGAGTAATGGCGAATAAGTTCAACATACAAGACGATGCGTTCATTCCGGAAGGTTTGGAGTTCAGGGAAGAATACCTTGAGCAAGGCATGTCTATGTATAAAGCTATCAAGCGTAGGATATTCTGGAAGAAGTTTCTGATTACGTCCACGTTGGTTGTTGGCGTCGTTACCGGTGGTATTTGGTTTTTTGTAAATGATCACAATGGTCAGATTGTCGAGGTCAATGTGCGGCAGCAAATTGATGTTGCTGATGAACAAATGGTTGTTACTGATGAACAAAAAGGAACTTCAGTTGTTGATAGCCATCACAACGGAGAAGTTGTTGATGCGAGCGATAGCACGAAGGCGACGCCGAATGAAATAAAAGAAACGAGTAAGAATAATATTGAAGAATACAGATTGAGCAATGTCAATCTTAATGAGAACATTGTACAGATCAATAAGTCGCAAGGCAAATTGGATCAATCTGGAATGACCGAAGATCATGGCAATTCGACGAGTAGTGGCGTAGGATTGCCTGATCTGACGTCTAATGTCGACAGTCAAGTTAAAAAAGATTTAATCGATAATCAAGATTTTCACTTGGAAACGAAGGCTTCTAAAGTTGACGTGTCACCTCTGGAATTATTGATCGATTCGAAAACCGACATCGGAACAGTGCCCACCTCGAGAGCGGCAACACCGTCAGGCATAAATTCATTACCCGGTATTTTCCAAAACGAAATCAGAACACTTCAAAAAAGCGATGTTATTCCTGTTTTGAAATGGCAAAGGTGGATTCCTTATTTGCAGGTTGGAATGAACGCTTGGTCCGACTATGGAAGCAATACGCGAAAGATCAAACCTGATCCTAGTGTTGTAATCGGAGTGGATTATAAACTTCACAACGCATTCACGCTTTCCGCAGGAGCTCGGTATTTCAACGTTACAGGAACTTCTCATCCATTTGAAGTGAAAAATACCAGCTATAATCAAGGCTTCACTACTGTCACTCAAACATATTACACAGACAGACTC
>JAYTOA010000118.1:0-1789 GCA_043748015.1 Flavobacteriales bacterium | reverse complement strand
GTAATTTTCTGTTTATTTTACTATACAATGCCGCACCTTTGTGTGATCAAAAACCAAAAAAACCTACGTTATGAAAACGCGTTCTTTTCTTTTGTTGATTTTCGCTTTAGTGATTACTATTAATTCAAATGCACAATCATCTTCTATATATGAAACACCTAGAATTCTTGTTTATGGTGAATCGTCGGTGCAAGTTGAACCTGAGATTATCATGGCATATCTGAATATTTATGACAACGCCGTAGCTTATGATTACACCATACCATACGATGCAAAAAAATCTGCGGCGAAAATGATCAATGCCATAGATAAGTTGAACTGCCGCGAGTTTTTGGTGAATCCTACTTCGGCCGAGTTGAAGAATTATGTGGGCAGCGGACCATTTGAAATGCGCTTCACAACGAAAGAGCAGTTCGAGATGGTGCGCGGAAAGGCTGCGATGAATTCTACGGAAGAATTGAGTATGTCGTTGGATTATTCTACTTGTTCAATCAGCAATGAAAAACGAGCGCAATTGAAAAATCAAATGCTCGATCAGGCATTGGTGGATGCAAAGGCTAAGGCGGAAAGGATGGCCAAAGGTCTTGGAGTGCTCATCGGTTCGCCGATTTATGTGGAGGAAGTGAGTGACTATGGCGGATATGCATACGACAGCGAATATGCAGAAGGCGTTGCTATGAAGGTGATGATTACGGCAAAGGTGCAGATTCAGTATCAGTTGAAGTGAGAAATTCAGGAGAGTTTGCCTTCATACAAATTCAACTTATTCAGATCCGATTGAATGATGTTGATTTGAAACGTTGCCTATTTCTGAACGACAAAGCATTGCCGCTCGATTTGTTCGGACGCTGACAACTCTACACAATATAATCCCGCAGGAAATTCGGTGATATCAATCGTTTGCAGGCTACCCGTTAATCTGCCGCTTGCTTTTCTTTTGCCATCTACACTGTAAATGATATAGGAAATATTTTGCGCAGAATTTGTTCGAATGCGCAGAAGGTCAATTGCAGGGTTTGGGAAAATTTCCATTCCAAACGGACTGGTTTTTTCTTCTACGCCAATATTGGTATAGTCACAGGTAGGTGCAATATTGAAACTGTGAAAACCAAATGCAGCGTCTTCATAGCATCTGAGTCCAGTGTACCAATTATAGTCACTAATGACGCCTTTGCACGTATAAAGAAAGTAGGGATTGGGCATTCTGGTGTGGCCAATGTGCTCTATAATTTTGCCATCCCAGGTCCAATCCTGACTTGAAACATAGAGTACTTTCAATAAGAAGCCATTGATGATTTCAGTGCTCGTGGAATCAACCGTTATTGCAATGCCGCAATCACCATTCATGATTGTCCATGATTCACCGGCAACCTTGTTGATGTCGAAGAGCGTGGTGAATTGCTCCTGATTGTACCAATATACAATTCCATCTTCTTCGAATGTAATCAATTTATCGGATAAATCAGAAACCACATCAGTCCCGTTGCGCTGGAAAACCTTACAATCATAACCTTCTACCACAGTATCACCTGTGCAAATCCATTGTCTTGATTCGATCAATGGTGAGAAGGCATAAGCTACTCCATAAGTCCATGTGGTGCCCGTGGGTGCCCAGGTCAATTGTGCTTTGAGAGTGATTGAAGCGGAAATGATTATTATGGCAGTTAAAGTTGCTTTCATGATTTTAGTGTATAGGTTTATCGCTCTAGTTCCCTTCATTGTAAATAGGTTACAATAGCACACCCGAAGTTTGGCGAAACTTAATAATGACGCCATGTTCAAACATTCA
>JAYTOA010000117.1:0-8332 GCA_043748015.1 Flavobacteriales bacterium | reverse complement strand
CAATGCTGTTTTTTGTTGGTCGGGCAAAGTTTGAATACCCCGATAAATTGCATTCATCGTTTCCTTTTGTTCCATTTCGATTCCCGGATGTTGCAGCTCGATAAAATCTTTTTGAGCAGATTCGGCATCATATTGGAAAATGGAGGTCATCGCTCCCCAACGCTTTTTTCTCTTTCTCGATTTGATGAAATCCAACGATTTGTTGATGGTGATTTTGTGAATCCAGGTATAAATAGAAGATTCATTTTTGAAAGCATCCATAGATTGATAGACAGCAACGAACACGTCTTGTGTGATTTCTTCAGCATCTTCTGTCCGGCCCACATAGTGAAGCGCAAGGTTGTAAACCCTGTTTTTATACTGGTTATATATTTCTTCCAGGGATGGAGAAGTCACGCTCTTTTGATTTACAATAAAAGTGAAGCACTAAATTAGGATGTTGAATAGCGAATGAAGTGCGTATTCAAGAATGGGTGCGGTAATACAACCAGACCGAACAAAGCAAGAGCACTTGTGAAATGTGTATTAGAATTTCGCTGAAACACCGACGAAAGCACTACCCATAAAATCGGCCGCGACCTCTTTACCAAGCGTGATTGCGTTGATCTCTCGTCCAAATCCTAGTCCTAAAAACGCTTCGAATTTTTGTTGAGCGAACGGTAAATAGTAACCAGCATCTACCCATGGTTGAGCAACCATAGTAAAAGTATGTCCTATTGATTCGTAAGTTTTACCGATGTCATTTTTCCATTGAATACGCATATTCCATACGTCGAAATTGATACCTGTTTTTACTCTTCCTTTTCCTGTTTGAAATTCTAATCTGTAGCCGAGTGTTCCGCCAACGCCTTGTCCGACTTCATTCTCGTTATATGGACTAAAGTCTTTTCGGTCAGCGAAGTTCATTCCGGCACGCATAAAAATGTATGCTCGTTTCCCAGTTGGAATTTCAACAGCAATGGTTGGTATCAATCCGGCAGGATAGGCTTGTAAATGCAATCCTGCAGAATATTTGCGCTCCACAATTGGCACAGTCGGATCTGTTTGTGCAAACACTGTTGTGAAAACGAAAAGTAGTGCGAGGGATAATGTAGTCTTCATCTTTAATTATCAGATTGATTTGAGTCTTTCTTCAAGCCGGTTGTTTTCAAAAATCATTTTCCATCCGGCGGCGAAAGATAGATAGGAATATCCGCGTGCGTTGTTCAACTTGCTGATGCGGAAGAGAATTTTCCAGTGTCGGATGATTTCACGCCACGCGTAAAAGATGGAATGGCGTGTGTCGTAAATATGCGTAGGCTCACTTCCGGCTCCATTGATTTCAATGATGCTGAAGTTTTTACCGACAGACAATTCTTCCATCGTATTGTAACGCACATCGAGTCTTCCATAATAGAAACCGGGAACTTTCCTACAAATCTTGTCAATTGTTTGAAGAAGATTCTCGTTGAGTTCATTGGTTACATCAAAAAAACGAGCACCCCTTGTATGACTGCCGTATGGTACGAGTATGAATTTTTCGCCAAGCATTAGCACAGCGTCCAATCTATCGCCATGTAATTTCTGAAGTGCTTTCATCCGCATTGCTCCTCGCGATTCGTTTTGAACGATAGTGCGAATGCTGTTAACACCATCTCCTGTGACGGTCAGAAATTCTTTTTCTACCATTCCGGAAATGTGTCCTTTTTCCTCTTTCGGAAAACGATAGTAAAAGATTCCAATTTCTTTAGGGTATTTAATTAAATGTTGAATGAGGTAAGGGCCTTCAAGTTTCGAAGCATATTCCCATAGTTCTTCTTCGTTGTGAATTACTGCCACTGCAAAGGCCTTCATGCCTATATCCGGTTTTGCAATGAATGGAAATCGAATGCCGGCACGTGAAATTTTGTTTAGCACTGCTCGTGAATGATCTGATGTCTCAACAAGTATTGTGCGCGGAATAAACTGCTCCGGTATTAAATTGTAAATGTCTTTTTTCGACTCCATGGCCATACCTCCATTCTTGAATGTTGGATTGGAAGTATTAAAAAAGAACAGCGAGCGGGTACGCAATGCATAGTATAGCCATACAGGTATGATCGGTCCGTAGATCATCCACATGGGCCAGTATTCCCAGTGAAGCATTCGGTGTATGCGCAATCGCAATGACATTTTTTCTTAGGCTAATGATAATTGCCTGTTGATTTCGAGGAAGGTTATTTTTTTATCACTCATGTCTTTGTAGCTCAATGATATTTTATCCTTGCCGAGGATAGACTGTGTAATGCTGACTGTTTTCAATCCGTCCAGGCGATCAAGGATAAAACTGAATTGAGCATTATCGTTGTAATGATGAAATTCCAGTATCTTGTTTTCTGTGAAATTAGATTGAGTAGCAATGAATGCTTCAAACAATTTCTCACGATGTGCAATCACTTCTTTATCATAGAGTGTTGCAGACGACCATATGTATTTTCCTTTTGGATCTAACGCTTTTTCATATTTCGTCACTCCGTTCCAACGAACTTCTGTAAGCTCTGTATTGTGGTGCAGAATTAGTGTGAATGGCTCAATGTTTTTCAAACTCATTTCTTGAAAATGCTCAACGGGAAATTTGTTTTCCAGAATTTCAAGAAGCACCAATCCACGACTCCTTGCATATGGCGGTTGATGGCTATGTCGTTCGAAAGCGCCGTTGAGCAATACGCCAAGATGACCCGTGTTGCTCACGGCATACCATGTTCCGCCTGCTTGCTGATCTTGAGGAAAAGTGAGTTCAATTCCGTTGCGCTTTATTTGAACAGGAAATGTGGCAGCAAGACGGTTGATGTGCTCATCTCTGTTTGATGTGCAGATATAATTATCGTTGTCGTATATCCAGCTTACTGTGCACATTGTTCTCTGTATTGAAGAGTGGATGGCGCCAGACCGAAAGATAATGGCAATTGATAATCGGTGAGCATTTCAATTGCCACACGAATCAACGCCTGATGGTGAATAGTATGCTCGAGATTGTACATCACTTCGCGATCAAAGTTGGAGGCAATACTTGTTGTTTTTCCGTTTAACTCGAATTCGACCATTAAGTCCTTGTTGGTCCTTTCTATATCATTCAAAATAATTTCCATGCATTGGATGGCATACGAAAGATCAGTTTCAATCTTTCGATTTCTTTCTCTCTTATCGTATGAAACAACAGAAGCATTATAGCCAATCATAAGACACTGATACAATTCAATGATGTGTCGAGTGTGTTGTCCAATTGTTGTGTTTGACAATGCACTGCATGATTGGGTATAAGTTCCTACGGGTAAGTCCAGAAGAATTTCTTTGAAGTGTTGAATGGTATGTTTTGTTGTTGCAATCATGAAAGTGTCAATTGATTTTTCTTGTAAAGTTTTATTATGCGAATGGCGAGTACGATGGCAATGATTATATATAGCAGGCCGATGATAGAATTGGTATCACCCATGTATTTTGTAAAAGTTGATTTGAATTTCAACGCCAAAAGAATAAAAATGGCAAAGCTCAGAGCAGATCCAATTGCAATTCCGGTAAGGAAGAATGATTTGTCGAATTTGTTGTTGCCAAGAATTTTCCGTTCTTTCAACAGATTATTCCAAAGCGACCAAAACGGAATCTGCATGGGATTCAGCGCACTCATGGTCAATCCAGCAAAAAATGGAAACATTATTACTGTAGCAGAAAGTTTTGTAACGTTTTCATCCGAAGACGTCATTGTGTCAAAACCTAGCAGAATTAAGACGATTGCCAAAACAGGCACGAGCCATGCGCTCCATTTTTTATTGAATTGAAGGAACTTAGAAAATGATATTCCTACATAAATAACTTCAATTGAAATTGCGGCCAGCGCAAAGAGCATTGCACCGCTAATACTTCCCGTCAATGTTATCTGAAACGCTGTCATGTTGAGTGCCCCCAAAGGCAGCGAACCCACAAGGCTTATAGCAGCTGCAATGAGTATTATTTTCAGATAATGGAGCATTGATATTTATTGCGTAAGATTAGACTCATAATCCGCACTTTCCTGACAATTGAATTTGGTTTTGTCTATTTATTGTTAAAGTATTTGACGAGTGACGATTTCACAGTATCGAAATGTTCCCATGGTATAAAGTGATTGGCGTCCACAATTTTGAGCAGTGTGATTTGGCTGCTGTTGTGAAGGCGCTTCATTGCGTAGGTGGCGTTGCCAAAGGGAACAAGCGGGTCCTTCGTTCCGTGTATCAGCAAAACCGGACATGTGATGTTATCCCAACAAGGATCAAGCATTCGTATGTCTTTTTTGAAGTTGAAGATTTCATCATTGCTTCTTCGCAAATTGGCAGGTATGAATTTTCGGATTGGATCCATTCGGAAGATATTGCGCCAACGTTCCGGTGATTCTAGTGCCGGGCAAACTGAACCGGCGAGTAATGCTATACCATCAAATAATTCCGGATGCAATCCCGCCATGAGCACGGCTATTGGACCGCCCAAAGAATGACCGATCAAATAGCATGATTTACCATTGCTGTTTTCCATGCAAACCGCTATCAAAAGTTTGGCTTGTTCATCCAGATGAATGGATTTCACCGGTGTGCTTTCTCCAAAGCCGGGACGATCGAACACTGCAATACGGAAATGTTGAAGCAGTTCTTCATCCTCCAGGTATTTGCTGTACGCTTTCCAATCCCCGGGCGATCCATGAATAAAGTACATTGTTGGAAGACTATCGCTTCCGGCTATCATATAATGAATCTGAATGTCGCCTATTACTAAATGCTGAGATCGAACTTCATTAACAGATTTCAATGTATGTCCAATCGATTTGTTCAGTTTGATTCGCGCGCAACTATCAAAACCTAATGTCACCAGAAGCATTAGCAACTTGAAATATTGTCTGGTGTTAGTCCATCGAGTTTTCACGAATGACCATTGATTTTTTTAAGTAGCGCAGATTCAAGAAGTTGTTTTCGATCGACGACTATTATTATAAGAGAACAGATCAATACAACCCAGGCCATTCCAAATAGCAATCCACCATCTCCCATGACTTCAATTCCCAACATAGTCAAATGAGAGAGTATGGAACCCATCATCACACCTGAAGCTATCAAAGCTCCGAATGGACTTGTCTTTGGAATCAACAGAAGAATGGCCGCTATCAATTCCGCTAATCCCGAACTATAGCGACCCCAAGGTTCAATTCTCATCGTTTCAAAAATGTAAACAGACTCAGCGCTGCCTGTGAATTTGAAGAATAACGTCTGCAAGAGAATAAATGCAGGTATGATGCGAAGAGCCCAATGATATATTGGTTTCATGTAATTTGTTTTTTATTCAAATGTGTTGCAGTGCTCATCTGCATGATCGTTTTATCTCGATATGCGCATTAGTGCTATTTTAAGGCAATACCTGGGATTCTTAATTCTAAGTTATGGTAAATGCGCTTTCATCGATATTTTGTGATGGGTCGGTCAAAGAGACGATTCCTGACAAAATACACAAGTGATTTTCTGCTTTTTTTCGCCGGGATATTTCTCATAGAAGTACACAGAAGGAATTTCAGAATGCTCGGAAAATAAACAAGTGATAATGCCAATCTTTATTTGAAAGCTTCATAGAAATCACATCCACACTTATTGAGTGTTGGACGAATTCTGACTAGGAGCGATTTTTTCTGGCATAACGCCGAGACTTGCGCACGCTGCACTTGAGATTGGTCTGATCGCCGTCAGAAGCCTTCATGC
Organism: Flavobacteriales bacterium; assembly: GCA_043748015.1. Taxonomy (GTDB): domain Bacteria; phylum Bacteroidota; class Bacteroidia; order Flavobacteriales_D; family Sanyastnellaceae; genus JAIBBG01. The sequence goes on along the minus strand of JAYTOA010000117.1, from coordinate 2,600 downwards.
GATTATTGCCCCATTTCTGCGCCTTCTTGTTAGTGCGATGATGAGATTTGTAATCGTAACCTTTCACGGATGTTTGAGAATAGACATTGCTGAATGAAAAGCTTAATGCTACAACCAATATTATTTGAATGAACTTTTTCATCTTCTTATTGAACTGTCATCACATTCAAATTATTGCCTTAATGTCGTTTAGGAGCAAATGCTGATAGGAGTGAGGACGTTTTTTCAGTACATGACAGGAAAAATCAAACTGTGATGAGTGGTTTTTTACGTAGAATCATTTCCCTTAGTTTCGCCTGACAAAAATTAATTAACCCGAAAATGAATCTTAGAAATTTTGTTCTGGTCGGTGCTCTGTCTGCAGGAATGATTGCCTGTAACAATGAACCAAAAAAAGTTGAAGCTCCAAAAAAAGAGGAAGTAAGTCAGCGCATTGTTGGTGCAGATGGCCACCTTTATCAAAGCGAGCAATTCGCTGATTTACGCGTGTTGCACTACTACATTCCGCAGTGGGACAGCCTTGATCTCAAGCAGAAACAGCTCATTTATTATTTGTACGAAGCCGGTCTCGCCGGACGCGATATCATGTACGATCAGAATTGTAAATACAATCTGGAAATCAGAAACGCACTGGAAAATATTTACACCAACTACAAAGGTGACAAGGCCGACAAGAACTTTAAGAGTCTTGAGTCATACATGAAACAGATATGGGCGCACAACGGTATTCATCACCACTACGGCAACAACAAATTGACGCCTGAATTCACGGAAGCGTATTTTGATGAGGCTTTGAAAACGGCCGGCATCACAATGAGTGCAGATGCAAAAAAAGCAATTTTTGATGCTTCTTTCATGGCAATGAAAGTCGAAAGCGATACGCTCAAAGATCTTGTGGCTTCTTCTGCGGTGAATTTTTACGAAGGTGTTACAACAAAAGAGGTGGAAGATTTTTACAAAGCGATGCGTAAACCTGGAGACAGAGCACCACTTGAGTATGGTCTGAACAGCAAACTCGTAAAAGAGAATGGTGTTATCGTAGAAAAGAAATGGATGATTGGCGGAATGTATTCACAGGCCATCGAGCAAGTGGTGAATTGGTTGACCAAAGCAGAAACAGTCGCAGAAAACGATAAGCAGGCTGCGGCACTTCGCAATTTGATCGAATACTACAAAACAGGAGATCTTCAGAAATGGGCCAACTTCAACATCGTGTGGACGAAGGCCATTGAAGGTGATATTGATTTCATTCAAGGCTATGTAGAAACATACAACGATCCAATCGGCATGCGCGGTTCTTACGAAAGCATTGTCGAGATCAAAGATTTTGAAGCGTCAGCGCGCATGAAAGTCATGATGGACAATGCGCAATGGTTTGAAGACAATAGTTCTACACCGAAAGAATTCAAGAAGGAAAAAGTGGTTGGTATCACTTACAATATTGTGAATGTGGCTGGTGAAGCCGGTGACGCTTCGCCACAAACGCCTATTGGGGTGAATCTTCCAAACGCCAACTGGATTCGTGCAACACACGGTAGCAAAAGTGTTTCTCTTGGTAATATCGAAGAGTCGTATGAGAAAGCAAGTGGTTCAAGTTTGTTGACAGAGTTTGCTCACGACGAAGAGGAAGTGAGAATGGCGAAAGAACATGGTGCTTTGGCGGGCAAACTGCACACTGCCATGCACGAAGTAATTGGTCACGCAAGTGGCAAGATCAACGAAGGTGTTGGTCAGCCGCGCGAGACGTTGAAGAACTATGCAAGTACGATCGAAGAAGGTCGCGCGGATTTGGTGGCACTTTATTTTGTGATGGATCCAAAACTGGTTGAGTTGGGATTGATGCCATCTCTTGAAGTTGGAAAGGCTGAGTATGATGGTTACCTGCGCAACGGTTTGCTGGCACAACTACGCAGAATCGGCGAAGGCAAAGACATTGAAGAAGCACACATGCGTAATCGCGCGTGGATCAGCAGATGGTTGTTAGAGAAAGGAAAAGTTGATGGCAGTATCGCTGAAGTTACTCGTGAAGGTAAGTTGTATTATGATATTAAGGACTATGACAAGATGCGCACAAACATTGGAATATTGTTAGCTGAAGTTCAGCGCATCACCAGTACCGGCGACTTCGCTGCTGCCGCTGCATTGGCTGATAACTATGGCAAGAAAGTAGATCAGGCCATTCGCAAACAAGTAGTAGATCGCGGCGCGAAGTATAATATTGCTCCCTTCAATGCAATGGTGAATCCATTGCTAACCGCTGTGAAAGATGACGCCGGAAATATCACGGATGTGAAAGTGACGTATCCGGAGAATTTCACAGAACAACATTTGTATTACGGGAAGAATTACTCGTTCCTTAAATAGACTTCGTTTATGAATATAGGGAGCGCGTTTGATTCTGAGCGCGCTCCCAAGTTCATAGTTCAGAGTTCCTGGCGGTGCTAGTGATTCAGAGCGCATTCCCTATAATCCCATAATCCCATAATCCTATATACCTGTAATCCTATTTAATGATTTGATGAATTGGGGAATTCTTGATTGCTACAGAGCGCGTTCCCTATAATCCCATAATCCTATATACCTGTATTCCTATTTAATGA
>JAYTOA010000116.1:0-42088 GCA_043748015.1 Flavobacteriales bacterium | reverse complement strand
TGCTGGTCCTGAGCGGCCCATTAGGTTGGGAAGATTATGTGTGGTCAACTTTCGAAGGAGAAATTTCCACCACCAATCAATTACAAATAATGAGTTTACATGCTGGTACTTTTGACATCGCTTTTGATGCAAGCACTGAATATTGCCAATACCACGATGATATCAATGTCACTGTCATAAGCACGCCGGCTGCACCGGTGATTTCACAAATCGGGAACACGCTCACAGCAACTGGTAGTGGAGTATTTATCTGGACGTTTAACGGTGATATATTGAGTGAATCGGGAAATAGTATCGAGATTCAGGAGAGCGGAATCTATAGCGTTGAGGTTGTTGTCAACTCTTGTTCATCAACAATCACCAGCGGCAATTTCACAGCAATTGGTGTAGAAGAATCGAAAGCACCCAACTTCATTTTATCACCAAACCCAATGTTCAATCAGGCACAAATGAAAATTCAAAACGGTCTGGGGCAGGAAATTTATTTGACCATATCAGACCCGATGGGTAAAATTATTCGATCACAAAAGATAACGTCGGATATGGTGAGAATAGATCGTAACGACATGGCATCAGGTGTATACTATGTCTCCATGTTCAATCCGCAAGGTGTCATCTTCATGACTCAAAAGCTACTTGTTGAATGATGAATTATTTTGCCAATTTGACTTGTTATTAATTGAAAATGCGCGCAGTAGTAAGAGCAACGTATGAGCGAGGAATTTTGTTTGTAAATATGTGAACCAATTTGGCGCAAATAGCAGAATCCACTAAGTCAATTGCTACATGAAGAAAATAGACTTCGAACTATTTGCGACTAATGTCTGCACCTCTACAATCCCATAATCCTATACCCCAATAATCCCACAAAAAGAATAAGGCCCTCACTGTTGCCAGCGAAGACCTTTCATAATTATCGATTTTAGTTTTTTATCTCTCGTTCTCGCCGATTACGCCTGAGCCAATATACTTGCCACCTTTGTAAATCTCAACACGGATAAGCAAGCCATCAGAATTGTAGCGATACCATTTACCGTCGTACAATCTTCCTTCAACGAATTCACCGGTTTGTGTCAGTGCTCCATTGCGATCGTAAAGTGTATTGAATCCATTCGGCTTGAAACCTAGCGCTTTGTTCGCTTTGTCGGTTGTAGGCTTGGTAGCTTCAACACCGATGCTTGCATCGTAGTCATCTTTTACAGCCGGCTTCGGAACAACTTCTTTGTACTTTTTCGATGAACCTTGCTTCACATTTCCATTGTCAAACGTTCTTTCTTCCGCAAGTGTTCCATCGGGATTGTATCTGCGCATCAAGCCGGCCTCGAAGCCATTTTCAATATTGACTTCCATGGCGAGTTTACCGTTTTCATGGAAGTATTTCTGCGTGCCATTTCTCTTGCCATTATCTGCGAAAAGAAAATGCTGCTGCTGATTCCCGTTGGTATAATAGCGTTTGAATTCGCCAATATTTTTACTGTTAATCCAGTTGCTGTGCTCTTCAAGTTTTCCATTCTCATAAAAGAGTTTGTACTCACCCATGGGTTTACCACTGTCAAACGTCACTTCAGAACGAAGCTTGCCATTCGGCCAATATCTTCTCCATAGACCGTCTTTGCGACTATCCACGTAATTTCCTTCTTCTACTTTACTTTCAGGTTTATAGTCATGATCATCAATCATATTGCCTTTGATGATCCAATAACCCTGACGTTGACCCTTGGCATCTATCTGATTGATATCACCGTCAAAAACAAAAGAGCACAAAGAGATCAACACAATGATCACACTGAATGTCTTTCGGAATATGAAGGAGAAATGCTTGCTCATCGAAATAAAGGCTTTAATTTTTCATCTAAAAGAGATGAATACTGTGCCTGTTACGCGAGCAACTCTTATGAAGTTACGGTCTCTTCAACTTTTTTTTTATTTCGCAATTCTGTCAGCATCGTGGTTACCAGTCTTTCTGTGGAATATGCTGCTTGCCATTGCCAGTCATGCCTTGCATGAAAATCATCGATGCTGTCGGGCCATGAATCTGCCAGTTGCTGGCGAAAATCTGGATGATAGGTACAAGTGAAATTTGGAATTTCTTTTTGAATCAATGATACGAGATGCGAAGGTGTGAAGCTGCATCCGGCAATATTGTAGCTGCCTCTGATGCGAATATTTTCCGGTGGTGCTTCCATGATTGATATCGTTGCCTTAATAGCATCATCCATCATCATCATGGGAAGCATTGTATTTTCTGACAGGAAGCAATCGTAGCTTCCCTTTTCCAAAGCCTGGTGAAAAATATCTACAGCGTAATCTGTAGTCCCACCGCCCGGTTCGGAGCGATAGCCAATCAATCCGGGATATCGCAAACTTCTAACGTCAACACCGTATTTTTGAAAGTAGTAATCACACCATCTTTCACCGGCAAGTTTGGATATGCCATAAACACTGCTGGGTTCCATGATGGTAAATTGAGGTGTATTGGCCTTTGGAGTCGATGGCCCGAATACCGCTATAGAACTTGGCCAGAATATTTTTCTCAACTTTTTAGCTTTAGCAAGATTGAGAACATTGAACAGCCCGTTCATGTTCAATTCCCACGCAAATTCCGGATTTTTCTCAGAACTTGCAGAGAGCAACGCGGCAAGTTGATACACTTCTGTCACTTCATGCTTATCAATGATAACCTCCAATTGAGCTGCATCTAACACATTCAATATTTCAAAAGGACCGTCATTCAATTCCGGCACATCAGCTTTCCGGATATCAGAAGCGATAACCTGATTATTCCCCTTGAGCTTTCGCAATGCCCCCACGAGTTCAATCCCTATTTGACCTGATGCACCAATGACAAGTGTTTTACCTAGCATAAATAGACGGTTTCAAATACTGTGTTTGAGCAAAATTAGTCAATGCACCGCTTATTGAAGACGAGTGAGTTTATTTTTAAAAAAGGAGAGGCATTTTGGCGTTCTTCGAAAAAATCATAGAGAAGCCGAGGTTCAATTGTTTATAGGTATCATTGCCGTTCATTGATTTGCCTCTATACATTTTGTTCCTTTCAATTTTTAAACCGGATAAGAATTTCGAAGAACTAACGCCTTCGGAGTATCGCCGCGTCTTCGAAGAACTGTTCAAGCCTATTAGAAATTTCATTTACTACAAATGTGGAGATGTTGATCTTGCAGAAGATATTACGCAAGACACATTTGTAAAACTGTGGGAAACACGCGATCGAATTGACAAGACTACTATTAAGGCATACCTATATAAAATTGCACAGAACAATACCATCAATCATCTCAAACGACAACAGCTAATGTTCAAATTCCGGAAGATTCCCGGATCGGATAGAGAGTATGACACACCGGAAAAACTTGTGGAAATCAAAGAGTACGAAGCCAAACTCGAGCGCGTTATAGCCATGTTGCCCGATGGCGGCCGTGAGGTATTTCTCATGAATCGCCTCGAGGATTTAACCTACAAGGAGATTGCCGAAAGATTGAGCTTATCTGTTAAGGCGATAGAAAAACGCATGAACAAAGTGCTCAAGATTTTCAGAGACGAACTGGGAACGGAAATATAAACCCAGATTGAGCAATAGAAAATGCACATTCAATTTTGGACGATGAAAGTGTATTTTCTATTGCTTAAATTTGAGAATCCCGCACGTACTAATGAAAAATGTCACTAATGCATAATGCTGGATAAATTCGAATGAAGTTTTCAGTAAAAATTTTACTGATTGTTTTTCTGATCTGCTGCAAACATTCTTTGTCGGGACAGCAGAACACACATATCACAGAAGAGTTCTCTCAACAAAGTGTTTCGAAGGTTTTGACGAAACTCAGCAAAACTTACAATCTCCGTTTTGCCTTTGACAGCTACGAACTTCGTCAATTCTCCGGTACTTGGAAATTCGAATCAACACCCATTGATGAAGTGCTCATTGCATTGCTCGAATCAACGGGTTTGGTGTATAAATGGCTTGACGAGACGGTTGTCATTTACCGTGAGCTAGAGCCAACACAGATTGAAAAGGATTTTCCCGATGAATCCGCTATTCATAATGTTCATGGTGTGGTACGTGATTATTATTCACGTGAATTGCTCCCATTTGCCGTGCTCTCTATCGCAAAATCGGGTCAAACAATGGTTACAGATGCCGATGGTGAGTTTAATTTGCAATTGACACTTCCCGCAACAGATTCGATGGAAGTTTTTTTTGTGGGTTACGAAGTGAAAATTATTCCGCTGAATTATTTTCATTCGAAAAAATTCGCTACCCTATTTCTTATTCCATCAAGAAATTATTTGCCCGATGTTTTGATTCAGTCTGAAGGGATACGTCTGATTGATGCAACCGGTGTACCTGGAATCATTTCCATTAATCCGGGAAGTTTTGCCACTACTCAGGGAACTGGAGAAGCAGATATTTTTAGAACGGCACAACTCTTACCCGGAATTAGCGCTACTCAGGAATCGAGCAACGGTCTATATATCAGAGGCAGTAACAACGATCAGACGCAAATTTCGCTCGATGGATTTAACCTTTATCATCAGGACCATTTCTTTGGAGCTTTCACCGCTATCAATGCCAATGCAGTGAAGGCTATGAGAATTCACAAAGGAATTACAGATGCGCGATTCGGTGGACGTATAGCTGGAATTGTGGAGATGGTGGGTAAGGAAGGAACTCTAATGAAGACCACAGCGCAAATTGATTTAGGACCATTGGCTATCGGAGCGGTTGTGGAGGCACCTACGGACACTCTTGGCAAGTCAAGTTTAATCATTACTGCAAGAAGAGCATTTACCAATATTCTTTATTCTCCAACATATCGTCAGTTGTTCAACACTACATACAATGCCGCTGTTACGACAGGTGACAATAGCGTCAACCAGAATTTTTATAAAGACAATCCGGATTTTTATTTTCAGGATTTAAACTTGAAATTCACGTATCGGCCGACACCGCGAGACATCATTAATATCAGCGGCTATGCGTCTGGCGATGAACTCTTCGTGCAATATGCAGATAGTTCGGGGCGAGAATTGGAAAATCCTATTGATGTAAAATACACAGATGAAAGCAGTAAGAAAAATGTTGGCGCATCTTCACGGTGGGTGCGATCATGGAACAATGGATGGGAATCTGAAAGTCGCATAGGCATGAGCAGATTCAGTGGGTCTTTTTTTTCTGCTGATACCGTACGTGAGCGACTCTTTCAAACGGATAGTATTCGATTTTCATCTGAGCAAACCACATTGAAGGATTTAGATGCCAGATTGGAGTTGAGCAAATTATTCACAGGCATCAAGCTGAACACAGGCCTGGAAGTGAACGTAATACAATCGGCTTTTAAACGAAATGTAAGTGGAACCATCAATAGCGATACCATCGATGCGGGAAGCGTCATTTCGGCTTTCATATCAGCTAACAATGAATCGGAGGAGAGATTGAAAATTACTCCCGGCATTCGTGTCAATTATTACGACCGCACCGCGAAATTTTATTTCGAGCCTCGCCTATTGATGCAGTGTGATTTTTTTTCCGGTAAACTCAAATTGAAATCTTCAGCCGGTCGGGTCCATCAATACATACAAAGAATTCAGACACAAAGCCTATATCTCAATACTCCCGACTATTGGAGAATGTCTGGGCCTGGAAGCATTCCTGTTTTGCAATCAGATCAGATTATGTTCGGTTTTCTATTAAATATAAAGGGATGGACGCTGGATATTGAAGGGTATCAGAAGTGGAATGAAGGAAATATTCTCAATACCAATTTTTATAATAATGCAACAGGCAATGAAGGAAGTTTGCTTGAAGGACGTGGAAGGTCTGCGGGTGCTGATGTGTTGTTGACGAAAAACTATAAGCGTCATCATTTAATTTTAGGCTATTCATTGCTCAAGGCTGTGGCCGATTTTCCCTTGGATGGTTTCGTTGATATTCCAGAGGTTTTCGAGCAACGACACGAGTTGAAATTCAACTATGAATTGCACTTGAAAAAATGGGACATCGCCCTGTTTTGGGTCTATGGCAGTGGCAGACCTTTCACTCCATTGCTTGGCACTTACGATTTTCCTTTACCTGATGGAAACACAAGAAAACTTCCCGTCTACGGAGAACTGAACAGTGCCAGACTGCCCGTCTATCATCGCATGGACATCACTGCGGCGTGGCGTTTTTTGTTGGGGAAAATGGCCGGATCAATTCAATTCTCTATCTTCAATGTTTATAATCAATCCAATGTTCGTGATATTCAATACAGGGCATTGCGAATGAGTAATAATCCGAACGATTTTGTCGTTGATAAACGAGATGTCGCTATGCTTGGTCTTTTGCCTTCCATCAATTTGAAACTGAAATTTTGAAAAGGATTTCCGCTATATTATTTCTAATGTCAACCTTGGGTTGCACTAGAACAGACGTGAACGAGCTGCTCGTTGAATCTCCGGTTCTTGCGGGTGTTCTTGTTGGAGGAGAAAATCCAAAAGGCATTCAGTTTTTTGAATTGTCGGAGAATTTCGGTGAGATGAACACGGCAAGAAAGGCCACCATTACCATTTCTTCCGAGCTTGATGAAACAGCGGAACTCTCACTTGAAAATGGATTCTATGCTGCTGATGCGACATATCTTTTACTGAATGAAGTCAAGTATAGGATTACCGTTAGTAATAATTCTTTTCCAATAACGATGACGGCTGAAACGAAAATTCCGCCAGCCATTCATTCAACATTTCTCACCGATGATACTGTATTCATATCATCACCGGGAAATTTTGCAGGGCTGCTCCAATGGAATGCGCTTGATAATTCCAGGTATTCATATGTAGTAAGATTAGAAAACATAGAAGATGTAAAAGTGGAAATTCCGTTCGTTGGAGGACAGTTTGCTTCGAGATTTTCAGGACCACAACTGGAGCCACAGTTGGTTCTTCAGAAGACTGACTTCAAATATTACGGAAGGCACCTGCTCAATGTTTATGCTATTGATCGCGAGTTTGAATCTGTATTCTTTTTTGATGCCGCTGATTTTAGAGGGTTTTTGCGAAATGGTCCGGACAATGTCGATGGGGGAAAAGGCTTCTTCACAAGTGTGAGCACCTTTTCTAGGGAAATAATTATAGAGAATTAAATATCCGTATAGAGGTAGGGTGAATGATTATACAGGTGTAAGAACCTACTGAAGCGGGAAGAAAACGCGCAAGAGATGAGTAAATATCGTGAAATATTAAAAAATTGGGAGACACCCTTTAACAGGAATCAGGAAGATGCCTGGGAGAAGCTGGAGAATAAAATCTCAACAAAACAGCAGCCTACAGGAAAGACATTGTCTTTCAATTGGAGACCTTTGGCATCTGTTGCCGCCGCCGCTGCAGTGATTATCGCGTTGGTCGTTTATTGGCCTTCGAGTCATTTGATTCAAGTGACAACCGCCACAAAGGAAACAAAATCTGTTGTTTTGCCGGATAAGTCTGAGGTGAGTATGAACGCTGGTTCTGTATTGTCTTACGATGAAGATTGGAGCAAGGAGAGAACCTTGCAATTGGAGGGTCAGGCTTTCTTCAACGTTGAAAAAGGAAGCAAATTCACAGTGGTTACCAATCATGGCTTGGTTGAAGTGATGGGAACATCCTTCGACGTATTCTCTAGAAATGATAAATTCAGAGTGGAATGTCGCACAGGTAAAGTGCGTGTGAGCTTGAAATCTAGCAAAGGTGAAGTAGTTATCGTGCCCGGTGGTGTAGCCGAGCTGAATGGTAAGAGTTTGGTCATCACCAACTTTGATCTTGCGCTTGGTGATTGGCAAATAGGGGAGTTTATATATAAGGACGAACCTGTTCAGAATGTTTTGGATGAAATATCCCGTCAGTTTGGAATTACGCTTCATGCAAACCTGTCCAACAATCGATTGTATACAGGCCGTTTTAACAGTTCCGACTTGAACAAAGCTCTGGAGTTGGTTTGTCTGCCCATGTCACTCAAGTTTGAGGTAACAGATGATAATCAGGTTTTTATATCGGAAATGAGCCGTTAGAAGGGCAAGAGTCCAATAAAATCGAAATAAATTCACAGGTCGATGCAACATTTATTTGACTAAAGTGTTCTCACCTTTGCAAGGCAAGGAAATTTTGAGGTAAGTCGCTGTACTTACACATATACAGATAAGTAACACACAGTTGAATCCACCTTTCAGGTGGTTTCAAAAAGTATAGTTAGTTTTAGTTAAGGTTTAGAATTATGGCTGGTAACGACCAGCCATGATTTTTTTATACCAAATCAAGCCACCCAAAATTCAAAACCTTTTTTTTGAGATAGAAGAAATTCTACCATCGATCAGATGTGATATTCCCGCCAGCTTTTAAAAAAATGGTCACATTGTGTATTGCCTGTTTATATCCTTGCATTCTCCAATTTTATGACTACCCAACCTAAAGATATTCGAATAGAGCAATTCAACTATTCACTTCCCAATGAACGAATAGCAAAGCACCCTCTGCCCAAACGGGATTCTTCCAAGTTGCTGATCTATCAACAAGGTTACATTAGCGATACGACGTTCAATGAAATTGCCCCGCTGTTGTCGCCCTCAGATATATTGATACTGAACGACACAAAAGTGATTCCCGCACGTATTATTTTTCACAAATCATCAGGTGCAAGTATTGAAGTATTTTGTCTTGAACCTATTGGCTTCAGTCATCAGGACGCAATGATTCAAAAGAAGCAGATCTCCTGGAAATGCCTTGTAGGTGGAGCTAAAAAGTGGAAGAACGATGAGCTGTTACAAATGACTTTTTCAGCAGATGGAATAGAAGTTCTTCTCACAGCACAAAAAATTTCCAAGGAAGCCGAGTACTTCGTTATTCAATTTCATTGGTCTGATTCACAACTTACATTTTCGGAAATTCTTCAATTCGCCGGCGAAATTCCATTGCCACCCTATTTCAATCGCAAAGCAGAAGAGGAAGACATCATTCGCTACCAAACTGTGTTTGCCATTGCTGAAGGATCAGTTGCTGCACCTACTGCCGGACTTCATTTCACTACACAACTGTTTGATGAGTTGAAGAAGATGGATGTGCAGATAAAAGAAATTACACTGCACGTTGGCGCGGGAACATTTCGCCCGGTCTCTTCAGAAACACTCGAAGGACACAGCATGCACAGCGAAATATTTTCCGTCGAAATTGAATTGCTCAAACTTCTAAAAGATTCAATAGACAATAGAATAATTGTTGTGGGAACTACATCAATGCGGACTCTCGAAAGTCTTTATTGGTTGGGAGTGAAGTTGAAAACAGGTGCAAAATTCACAGACGAACTTCCAACTCTTCATCAGTGGGAATGTTATGAATTGAATGACGATATTGATTTGGCTTCAAGCATTGAAGCCATTCTGGATTACTGCAAACGGAATGGATTGCATCAATTTGCTGCTTCAACTTCTATTATGATTACACCTGGTTATAAGTTCAAAGTTTGTCGCGGCCTCATCACCAATTTTCACATGCCGCAAAGCACTTTGCTATTACTGGTATCTGCATTCGTTGGAGATGACTGGAAGAAAATTTATGATTACGCAATGGACAACGATTTTCGATTTCTCAGTTATGGCGACAGTTCAATATTGTTGCCTTAGGAATAAGGTATGTTCAAATTTACTTCGAGCGCATTGCTTCCACAGGATTGAGAGCCGCCGCTTTCATTGCCGGAACTATTCCTGCTACCAATCCTACCACCACCGAAATACTAAGTCCGGCAATGATTCGTGAAAGTGGAAGTATGAAATTAAATTCCACCAATGAACTGAGTAAACTCACCATTCCCCAAACGCTCAGTAGTCCAATAGCACCTCCAATAAGACATAGCGCTACCGACTCAAAGAGAAATTGCGTAAGGATGAAATAGTTTTTCGCTCCAAGTGCTTTTTGAATACCGATGATATTGGTGCGCTCACTCACTGACACAAACATGATGTTGGCAATGCTGAAGGCACCCACAAGAATTGCGAAAATTCCAATCACCATTCCAACGATGTTGAACACATCGATAATGCTGTCAACGATTTCATTGATCATTGAAGATTCAATGATTGAAAAATCGTTGTCACCCGAAGGCTTGATGCCGCGCACTTCGCGAAATGTTGCTATCACTGCGCTCTTCAGCTCTTTGTTGGTGACGCCCGGTTTTGCTTTCAAAAGAATGTTGGACTCTTCACTATCAGGTGGAATAATACGCGTTGCGAATGCAATCGGCATCAATACAGCACTGTCGAATCCGCTGCCAAAAAGTGATGTTCCTTCCTTCTCAAATACTCCAATGACCACTACTTTCAAACCTCCAATGGATATTTCTCTTCCAAGGGCCTCCCCAACTCCAAAGAGTTGTTCCTTGACAACGCTTCCGATGATAGCGTAATTTTTACCCGTTTCACATTCCACAGGTGTGAAGTATCTGCCGGATGCAATCTTAATGGCAATGGTCTCGCGATATTGGTAAGTAACTCCCATTGCAACTGCATCTTTCAGAAAACTGTTGCGATATTCAGCTGTTGCACCCGTTGATGCTGCAAATGCAATAGCCTGCGCCTCTTCCAATCGCCCGGAAAGGTTGTTCATGTCGCGCATGTTCGGCGGCCTGCGACTCATATATTTCCACCATTCATAGTCTTTCGAGCCATCCTCCGGACCCATTGGCCACTTTTGAATGAAGAGAATATCCGATCCTATCATTTCAAAACTCGACTTCATTTCCGCTTCCATACTATCGACGACACTCAACACGAAAATGATTGAAAAAATTCCAATCGTCACGCCTAGCAATGACAACATAGTTCGCAGCTTATTGGTGATAAGCGCTTGCCATGCAAAAAAGAAACTTTCTCCTATGAGTCGAATGATCATTGTGAAGACGAAACTAAAGGAGAAACCTGCAGAGACAAGAACGAATTATGATGAATGGCACTAGAGTAAAATACTCAAACAAGTGACAAAAAGGAGTGTCATAAAATTTTGAAGCCATTCAATCGTTGTGAAGTGCCTTAACGATGCGATTCTAACCGAATTTCGCACATTTGGTTCAACCTTGTTTTCATTGCCTGTTTCATATCCTTTGCGAAGCGTGCAGCACGTCACGTTGCTGGCGTTGTGTCTGTTTGCGTCTACCGCATTTGCGCAAATCAGCAACCAACGACGATTGGTGTTACCGCCAATTGCCGACAGCATCAGGTTGGATTCAATGAGCATTATTCCGGGTTCATTCGTTATTTTGGAAGGTGATGTTCCACTTGATTCAACAGCATTTCACATCGATGATTTGAAATCGGTTCTCATCATTACCGACACCACGTTATCTGATTCGTTGTATTGTTCCTTTCGTGTCTTTCCGGTTTTTTTTGGTAACGACATTAGCAACAAGAACAAGGCAATTCTATCGAAGGAGCAAACAGAAACTTTCACTCCATATGTCGTCGGAAGCAATCGCGGCGCACCCAATATTTTTGATGACAAAGGCTTGCAAAAAAGCGGGTCTATTTCAAGGGGAATTTTATTTGGTAACAACCAAAACTTATCAGTCAACTCAACACTCAATCTTCAACTGAGCGGAAAAATCAGTGATCAATACAGCATTCTTGCCTCTGTTACAGACGACAATATCCCTATTCAACCTGATGGAAACACGCAACAGTTACAAGACTTCGATCAGGTATTCATTCAGGTTTATGATGAGAAAACAAAACTCATTGCCGGCGATTTTCAATTGCGACGACCGGCCGGATATTTCCTCAATTATTTCAAACGAGCGCAGGGAGCATATTTTATTAATAGTACTGAATTAGGTGTAACGAAAAATGCAAACGACAAACTGACAACAGAAGCATCTGTTTCTGTTTCAAAAGGAAGATTTGGGAGGAATGTAATTCAGGGTATCGAAGGAAATCAAGGGCCATATCGGCTACGCGGAACAGACAATGAACTTTTTATCATCGTGCTTGCCGGTACAGAGCAAGTTTATATTGACGGAAAATTGTTGCAACGTGGGCAGGACAAAGATTACGTGATTGATTATAACTCGTCGGAAGTTGTTTTCACTCCGAGACAATTTATCACAAAGGATCGAAGGATTATTGTTGAGTTTCAATATTCCGAAAAGCGATATGCGCGACCATTGCTGCAGTCGTCTGTTGTTTATGAAAACAAGTCGGATAAGTATTATCTAAATGTTTACTCAGAAAATGACGCGCGAAATCAGCCACTGCAGCAGGATTTGAGCGATTTGCAGAAATCGATTCTTGCGGGAAGTGGCGATGATTTTCTCAGTGCTTATACTTCCGGAATTGACAGTGTCGGCTTCAACAATTCTTCAGTTCTCTATGCTCTAAGCGACTCTCTCGGCTTCGATTCTGTTTTTGTTTTTTCTACAGATTCTACTTTGGCGCACTACCGTGTATCCTTCACTTTTGTCGGCGCGGGTAATGGTGATTATGTGGAAGACGGATTTACTTCCAATGGAAAAAAGTATCGATGGGTACAGCCAATTGTGATGAATGGCGTTGTGTCGCATCAAGGAACTTACGCTCCAATTATTCTCCTTGCTCCGCCGAAAAAAAATCAGATGGTTACAGCAGGTATGGATCGCAATCTTGGTAAGGGTGGGAGGTCGCGATTCATGGCCGAAGGCGCTATTTCAAACAAAGACCTCAACACTTTTTCAAATATCGATTCAGGTGATGACGTCGGTTTTGCATTAAAAACAAAATACCATTGGAAGAAAATTCGCAACACTGTTACATTTGATGAAAGCAACGATAAAGATTCGATGAAGGTGTTCAAAAGGAGCGTGAGTGCTGATCTTGGTTATGAATACACCGGTCAACATTTTTCGGTGATTGAAAGATTTCGTGAAGTGGAATTCACCAGAAACTGGAACGTGGCGCTATTGAATCAAAACGCCGATCAGCATATTTCTTCAGCCGGATTTGGTATCACAACAAAAAAGTGGGGAACTGTAAACCTCGGTGGCGATATGTTTTTGCTAGGCAACAGTTATCGTGGTTATATGGGTCGATTGCAAACAAATATTCTCACAAAGAATAAATTTTCCGCGCAGATCGTCGGTTCATACCTCACCACGGAAGGCCAACTCAATTCTCAGTTTCTAAGACACAAAGCAAATATTGGAAAAGAATTTGGGAAAATGCGCGTGTACTATCGCGACGATCATGAGCACAATCTTTTTTATCAGGGCAAATCCGATACGCTTTCAACTTCTTCCTACCAATGGTTCGATTGGGAAGTTGGAGTGGGAACTGCAGACACATTGCGCAAATCGCTTACTGTTTACTACCGCGATCGAATGGATTGGCGCCCCTCCGAAGCAAAGCTATCATCCGCTGCACGCGCTGAACAATACGGGATGATTGTAGGTTTAAAAGGAGCGAAGGATAGCCGTTTGAATGTTAACATCAGCAACAGAAGATTGCGCGTCATCAATCCGGAACTGTTTACACAAGCGCCCGAAAACACGCTCATCGCTCGGGTCGAATACGCATTCAAACTGAAGAACGGTTTCCTTCAGAATACCACCTTCTATGAAATAGGATCAGGTCTTGAGCAAAAACGTGAATTCATCTACCTTGAAGTTCCTGCGGGCCAAGGTGTGTACGTGTGGAATGATTACGATGGAGACGGTATCAAAGACCTCAACGAATTTGAAGTGGCGCAGTTTGCATATGAAGCCAACTATATCAGATCTTTTGTTCAGAGCAATGATTATGTAAAAACATTTACCAATCAGTTCACCCAATCTCTAACCATTACACCTTCACGTATTCTTAAAAAGGACAATGCACTTCACAAATTCGTTGGTAGATTTTCGGACAATGCTTCTCTACGCATCGACAGAAAAACCACTCGCGAAAAACCTGATGAGCGCTACAATCCATTTGTTACTGCTGTGAACGATAGCGCGCTGTTGACACTAAATGGATTGTTCAGAAACGCGTTGTTTTTTAATAAGGCGAATCCAACTTTCGGGCTCGACTACACCTACCAATATGGCCGAAATAAGAATTTGTTGAGCAACGGATTTGAAAGTCGTGGCGACGACTACAATCAACTTGGTGTGCGTTGGAATTTTATTCGCGAGCTCACATTTTTCATGGATAGTCGTTATGGCAAGAAGACAGCAACTTCTGATTTTCTTTCAGGAAGAAATTACAGTTTGAATTATCTTTCATTACAACCGAAGTTGACATGGCAACCAAGCAACAAGGGTAGATTGAATATCACTTCGCAATTGGTAGAAAAACGAAACACACTCGGAATTGAAACGGTGGTCATTCGAAAATTGGGTGTAGATTTTACGTTGAGCAGCATTGAAAAGGGAAGCGTTCAGGGCGAGTTGAATTATTATCGAATTCAATACAATAGTAGCGGCACCAATTCTCTTTCGTTTGAGATGTTGGAAGGATTGAGCACGGGAAATAATTTCACCTGGAGCGCGGGTATTCAGCGAACCGTTGCAAAGAATCTTCAAGTGAATCTCATATATAACGGTCGCAAACCGGAGAACATCAAAACCATTCATTCAGGTGGTGTTCAAGTGAGAGCGCTTTTCTAGGATGCGGTTAATTTTTGAACGATTTAACTGAGTTGCGTTCAATCTTTGATTTTTGCATTGGTAATTATTGATGAATCGAAGCGAGCATCATTTCTTGCACTGTGCTATCTTCACCACCAACATGCCAAACTTATGATCGATAAAATATCAGCTATCATCGTTGACGACGAAGAATTCGCGCGCGAGAACTTGCGGATGATGATTGAGGACTATTGTCCTGACGTTCAGATTGCGGGCATCGCATCTTCTGCTGCTCAAGCAAGGCAGCTAATCGAAGATCAAAATCCTGAAGTTGTGTTCCTTGATATCATGATGCCAGGTGAAGATGGATTCATGTTTTTGCAAAGCATCGAGTCGAGAAAATTTCATGTCATATTTACTACTGCTTTTCGTGATTACGCGTTGAGAGCAATAAAAGAAAGTGCAATCGATTACCTCGAAAAACCTATTGATATCGATGAGCTTCAAAAGGCAGTTGCCAAAGCCAGAGAACTGCAGGAACAAAAAAAAACGACAAGAATTCCTGAGTCGCGATTGGAAAAAATTCTGGAAAACATTGCATTGACTAATACGGTTGAGAAAACAGTCATTCCAACAAAAGATGGATTGGCGATAGTAAAAAACACCGAGATCATTCATCTCGAAGCATTCGAGAATTACACCACGCTTTATCTCGCAGGTGGAAAAAAATATGTGAGCAGTAAAAGCATAAAAGTTTTCGAAGACAAGCTTGACCCCAACATGTTTTTTCGTGTTCATAAATCTCACATCATCAATATGGCCCATCATCTTCGAGAGCTGAATCGAACAGAAGGAAGTATTGCCGTTCTTTCTGATGGTACACAGGTTCCCGTTTCAAGGCGAAAACTGCAAGAGTTTATTGAGAAATTATCAAGCATCGGATGAGAAGTACTCGACGCTTAAATAATTTTTGTTCTGTAGATAGCGCGATACGTTGTGCTCTTTTTGTTTGCGTTATTTGGTTCTGCTCATTCTGTGCACATGCGCAGCAATTCACCTTTATTCAATACAGTCTGAAGGAAGGACTTCCGCAATCGCAGGTCAGATGCATGATGCAAGACAGTCGTGGATTTATCTGGATCGGAACATTGGGTGGGTTGTCAAAGTTTGACGGAAGAAAATTTGCGAACTATGACCGTCGTGAAGGTCTGCTGAATAATCAAATCAATTGTTTGCTCGAGTTGACCAACGGCTCAATTGCCGCAGGCTCCAACGGTAGCGTCGTTCTTGTAAACGGCCTGGGAGTTGAGAGTATTCCACTCGGCGAAGGGCATCGGGAATCCACCATCAATGCTTTGTTTGAATACAACGGACAACTTTGGATTGGAATGGAAAA
Organism: Flavobacteriales bacterium; assembly: GCA_043748015.1. Classification (GTDB taxonomy): domain Bacteria; phylum Bacteroidota; class Bacteroidia; order Flavobacteriales_D; family Sanyastnellaceae; genus JAIBBG01. The sequence goes on along the minus strand of JAYTOA010000116.1, from coordinate 26,102 downwards.
TGGACTCTTGTGCTATTCTTTATCGGAGAAGAAATTTATCGAAATGGATGCTTCATTTTCGATGCTGGCCGATCAGCATATCAAGGCTTTTTTGCTCCAGGGCAACGCGCATCTTTTCATTCTCACCAAAGAAAAATTATATCGCCACGAAAACGGAAGCTTGAATGTCATTTTTCATCCGGAGAATAAGGAAACAACTTTTTTCGATATAGCATCTACTAAAGATGGGGCACTTTGGCTTGCCGCAAAAGGGGAAGGGCTGATTCGCCTGAATCCGAATGACGGATCTTGTAAAAATTTCCTCGATCACCCTGATCTCACAACCAATCTCATCACTGGTTTGTTGGTGGACAAGGATGATAAAATTTGGATGACTTCTCGTTATGGTTTTTACGAATACGATGGTAGCCGGTTTTTATCATATACTGAAAAAAACGGCGTAAAGTCTCCTGACGTGCGCGACATCATTGAAGACAGAGAAGGCAATATTTGGCTGGGTACATATGGCGCAGGAATTCTCAGATTCACAGGTAAAGGATTTAGCAGCTACACATCGGTCGATGGACTTCCTGGTGATGCCGTTATGTCAATCGCACAGGACTCCGCCGGCGCATGGTGGTTCTCCACTTTTGACAAAGGTATATCCAGGTTCAGCGATGGTCATTTTCAACAATACAATCTCGCAGAACTGACAGACAACAAGCGAATATGGTCTAGTGTAAAGGATCATACCGGGGCTCTTTGGTTCGGATCTTCAGATGGTTTATTCCGATACAGTAACGGTCAATTCAAACGATTTGGTGAAGAAGATTCAATCAGCAACACGATGATTCTTTCATTGTTCGAAGACAATTCTAAAAGATTATGGATTGGCACTAACAAGGGACTCACAACATATGAAAACGGAAAATTCAGCAAGGTTTCGATTGCTGGTTCGCCGCAGAAAAAAGTACGTTGCATAAGACAAGATCAAGGTGGTCATTTGTGGTTTGCTGCTATTGATGGAGTTTTCAAATTTGATGGCATCGGCTTCACACTGTACACACAGAAGGATGGACTTCCGGAAAACTCAAGCAATTGTATCGAGATCGACGAACAAAATAGAATTTGGGTGGGAACGCAGAATGGAATTTCGGTACTAAGCTCGTCACAGTTTATTTCATCGCAGATTGATGACAACTCAGGCTCAAACGTTGTCAATTTTTTGAAGAATTTTGATCGTCAATTATGGGTTGGTACCAACAACGGATTGTTCAGCATTGACTTGACCAAGGAATTGAGTGAAGGCTCTCTTGTGTTTCGACACTATGGAATTGATGACGGACTACGCAGTATGGAGACAAATCTGAATGCAGTTTTTATTGACGATCAAAAGCAATTCTGGTTTGGAACAACGGAAGGCGTTACAATACTCAATACATCCGAACTTCAGAAGCAACGCGATATATATGGGCCGTTGCTCAATATGGTCAATGTGCAAATCAATTTGCAAGATGTTGATTGGACAAAAGGATTCGAAAAGCGAAGCGAGGAAAATGGTCTTGCAGTGAATCCGACATTTCAATACAAGCAAAATCACATCACCTTTTATTTCACCGGGATTTCGACAACACACCCGGGCAATGTCAAGTATCAATACATGCTGGAAGGTCTGGATGAAGATTGGAAAACAGCAACGGAAATAGGCTTCGCAACATATAGTAATTTGCCTTACAAAGATTTTGTCTTTAAGGTTAGGGCCATGAGCGCAGAAGGCATGTGGAGTGATACAGCAGCATATTCTTTTCGCGTGAAGCCTCCGTTTTGGCTCACATGGTGGTTTATTCTTCTTGAAGCAATCACTGCGATATCAATTGTAGGCTCTGTAATTTATAATAGAAGAAAGGCGCTGCGTGAAAAACGCGAGAAGGAATGGTTTGAAATCAAATCAAAAATGCTGGCACTCGAGCAGCAATCTCTCAATAGCAGCATGAACCGCCATTTTGTTTTCAACGCGCTCAATTCAATACAGTATTATATCAATCGACAAGATCGTTTGGCAGCCAATAAATACCTCAGTGATTTTGCAAGATTGATCAGGAAGAATCTCGATAGTAGCGAAGACAATCTTACCACGCTTCGCGACGAAATAGAACGGCTCGAACTCTACATGAAACTCGAACACATGCGATTTCAGGATAAGTTCGATTACACGATCAATGTTGATGCCTCTCTTAATCGAGATCAAATAAAAGTACCCGCGATGCTCATTCAGCCATTCCTGGAAAATTCAATCTGGCATGGACTTCTTCCTAAAGATTCTCAAGGTCGTGTGGTCGTTGATATTGTCAGAAATAATGGAAGTCTGGAGTTCACCATCACCGACAATGGTATTGGTATTGAAAATTCTCTCAAGAATAAAACGACAACCGATGATCACATTTCGAAGGGTATGGAGATAACCCAAAGTCGCATAGAGCTGATAAAAAAGACTACAGGTCAAACTATTGAATTGCACGGCCCGTATCAGATTCATGCAAATGAGGAGGGCGAAGATGGGACAAGAGTCAGGATATTATTGCCGCTCAATTTCCACGAACTTTTTCATCCTTAGGCTTGTATAAGTCAATATTTCGGTTACATTTGTTGTGTATAATGGCCAAAAGTCTCAAATATCTATTCAGTTTACTCGCCTTCGTGGTGTTGCTTTCATCTTGCTCAAAGGATGAAGAATTGTGTGGATTTTCTGATGAGTCTGTATCAACTGAAAAAATGTTGAACAACGGCGATAAGGAGAACGCCATTCAATTGAGACCTGCATTGCGTGATGGCGGAGATGAATTGCCCGGGGTTAGTGACAATGATGGAAGTGGTAATTCCGATCCCGATGGCAACGGAATTTCTGATGACGACGATGACGAAAGTGATGACGATAAATCTGGAAAAGTAAAATCCAATTAGAAATATTAAGAAGGCTGTCCCAAATGGATGGCCTTTTTTTATTCAGGCAATTGGGAGTTAGAGATTAACAATTGGAGGTCGGGAATTGGAAGTCAGTTTTGACCTAATTCTCCTTCTTCTTTCTCAATCATCTCAACCCAATGGACTCACAGCCAGTTTGACCTAATAACCAATAACTAGCATCTGACCCTTGATCTCCCTAACCCATTCTCCGAAAACCAAAGGCAACGTTATTGCACGCACTCGCGTCATTACTCTGAGTTCTACTATTTTAAAACTCCTATGAAACACCTCAGCACATTTTTGTTGTTTGTCTTACTCGTCAACAAGAGTTTTGCTCAGGATTCAACTTTCGTAGAACTCGGAATCAACGCTACACCTTTCGTTAATCAATATCTCGACTTTGGTTCAGGAGACGGGGAATTTTCGAGTCCTTACATGATCACGTACGAACGAAAATTTGGCAAGTTGGGATCACGTGTCGGACTTGGAGTAATTGCAAATAACAGCAACGACAAACCTATTAACGGAAAACCGACAGAACCCGAATTCCACCGAAGTGCAATGCAACTTGATGCGCGTTTGGGAGCAGTCCTGTATAAGAGTCTTTCCAATCGATGGAATTTAAAATATGGAATGGACGCGGTTGTCACCGTCAATAACAACAAAAACTGGACAGTCGTGAGAAATGTGTTCGGAGAGTTGGTGATAAATACCAACTCGATAAACGAATGGCAAGGGGGTCTTGCACCATTCTTATTCGTTCAATTTCACATCACCAAACATTTTAGCATTGCAACTGAGCTTATTGGCAGGGCTACCTATGGCGAAATAGTTACCAAGGTGCACAGTTCAGAATTCCCGGAATTCGCTACACGACAGGAATCTACAACAATGAATTTCAATATCGCTGCACCAACAGCACTCTATTTAATATTTAGATTTTAGAATAAAAAAAATCAGGTCATGAAAAAAATTACCATCATTCTTTGCTCGCTGGCCATCACAATTCTCTTTTTTCATTCTTGTAAAAAGGATGTAAATAATGTTCAGGCCCGTGTTCCGAATTTACCTGAGGAGGTTTTCAAGTATGATCAAATCGCACCCGGTGCAAATGGTTTTTTGCCGGCTGGAACTATTGCGATCAACAATCATCTCTCTACTCTGGGGCGCGTGTTGTTCTATGAAACGCAACTCTCCATCAATAACAGGGTGAGCTGCGGAAGTTGCCATCATCAGTCAAATGCATTCGCTGATAAAGGTGCTTTCAGTGTTGGTTTCGAAAATGCAACTACAAAACGAAATACCCCCGCCATTATTAATCCGGCAACACAGACATCGTATTTCTGGGACATGAGAGAAAACGATCTCTCTCATATGGTGATGCAGCCCATCGGTAATCACATTGAAATGGGCCTGGATCAACCTGAATATATTGTTGCGAAAGTGAAAAAGCTTCCTTACTACGAGCCACTTTTTGCTGCTGCTTTTGGTGACGGAAATATTTCAATGGATCGCATTGGCCAGGCATTACACAATTTTGTAAGCGCGATGGTGACGACTAAATCAAAATACGATGAAGGCGCTGTTGTGAATTTTTCAAATTTCTCGCAACAGGAATTAGCGGGTAAAGAGTTGTTTACTACTACACTTCCATGCTCAGGATGCCACGGAGGAGAAAATTTCTCAGGATGGGGAACCTTTACCCAAAACATTGGACTTGAAATGGAATATGTAGATAAAGGACAACCAGGAATAGATTGGATGACAGGTCGCGAAATGGAAGGATGGTTCAAAGTGCCATCGCTTCGAAATATAGCTATGACCGCGCCATATATGCACGACGGAAGATTCAAAACGCTGGAAGAAGTGGTGGAGTTTTACGATCACGGTGTTCAACCACATGATCAACTTTCTTTCTCTCTTCGCGAAGGATGGGGTGGAGGAGGATTTATTGACGCAATCGACTTTTTGCCCGGTGTGGATCAGAATGGTGAGGTGAGGCCACTTCGTCTCAATCTTACTTCTCAACAAAAAAGTGATCTGATTGCTTTTATGAAGACACTTTCTGATTTCGAAATGATGAATGATGCAAAATTCTCTGATCCTTTTTAAATTGTCAGATTGCATGTTGAATTTACCAGACAGATAGATGAAAGAATGAAATTACTTTTCAAATATGTTCTATTCTGCAGTTTGTCGGTATTGGCAGGTTGTATGCCAAAGGATGAGAAAATCGACGAATCCTCATTCGCGCAGTCTATGACATTTGGTCGATTCATCACGCCCGGATGTTTTGATAGTGAATTGTGTGTCGAAATTTTCAATATAAATACAGAAGGATTACGCGAAGACATAAACGATAATTTCCCGGAAACTTCTGGATTTTATAACGGAAATTTTGCTACTCCATTGAGCCAATCTGATTACACTCAGGTTGAACTGATCTTCCGCAATAATATTCCGGAGGAATTGCTTCAACGGAATTCAGGCAATGTTGGCGCTTTTCCAACTTGGAATGCCAACTATTATTATTTTGAGTACAAGTCTGCCGGAATTCACAAATTCTGGATTATCGATGGCTCATTCGACGGCAACCTCGGAATTGTTTTACAAAACTTCATTCAGAAAATTCAAGATGCTGTTGTCATTGCTTCATCGTAAAACTGGGAAATTTTCAAGCGCCTTGTCCTTTATTGAAATGTATAAAACTTCATATTCAAATATGAGTTTTGAGTATTGTATACGTGAATTTTTACTTTTTTGAAACCTTTTACATAAGAACACGCGTTAAACCCCTTGTAAGTTCTCATGTAGAGATATTAGATAGTTTAATTGTTTTCATTTATTACGGAAAGGCTGCTCAACGGAGCGGCCTTTTTGTTTTGTCGTAGCTTTCTATGAGGATTAACATTGATTAAGCCCACGAGTATTGCTTTCTTCTCAAATTTGCACCTCATCAATAAAAACAGAACTATGAAAAAAATTACATTGGCATTGGCTGCGCTCGTTGCCGCATTTGGTATCTACTCATTTCAACAAGGCACTCCCGAGACATTGTCTATCGGCGATGCTGCACCAAGCACCACTCATAAAATGAAAAGCACTTCAGGCAAAGACATGATGTTAAATGACATCGCCATGGAGAATGGTTTACTTGTTATTTTTTCTTGTAACACTTGTCCGTTCGTTGTGGGAAGTGATGGTTCCGAAGGTTGGGAAGGCAGATACAGTGAACTAAATAAGGCCGCTGCGTCCAATGGCGTGGGTATGGTGCTGGTCAACAGCAATGAAGCCAAGCGCGAAAAAGGAGATAATCTTGAAGACATGAAGCAACGCGCTAAGGATCATGGATTCGCAGATTGTCATTATGTATTGGATGCGAATTCAGAATTGGCAAATGCCTTTCACGCACGCACCACGCCTCACGTTTATCTTTTCAATAAGGATATGAAACTGGTTTATAAGGGTGCAATTGACGACAACGTCGAAAACAGCAAAAAAGTAAAAGAACATTGGTTGAACAACGCATTGTCGAATTTGAAAAAGGGTGTTGCCATTGATCCTGCAGAAACGAAACCTGTAGGTTGCAGCATCAAGCGCGCCAGCTAAAAAGCAATTTACCTTGTGCGTTAATTGTATTTCGGCACAGCATTGATTCGTCATACGTAAGTTCTGAGCATTGAATTTTGTTAGTCAATACCAAAACATACTTATGACGAATTTTTTTTTTTTTCTCGTTCTGGAATTAGTCATTCACCCACATAAATAGCCGTGGATTGTCTTTGAATTTTTCAATTTCTTTCGATCCAATGAGCAAAGCAAGGTCAACCAGCCAAAGTATCGTTCCTCCGCCAAGTGTGAGTGCGTAAAAAATAGGAACTTTGAGATCTGTGCCAAGGTAAAGCCGGTGCATACCGAGCATGCCCAATGTGACATCCAGAATGATAGCGACCACACGTGGGTTTTCCTTTCTAGAAGAATCTTCCCTGGCAAAGAGATGCCTTATTCGATAGTTATTATCTGAGGTTTCGGTGAAGAATACTTTTCCCGTAATTGAATGAAGCCGTTGTTTTACCTGTCTTTGTGCAGAAAGATCAAGGCAACAGAACAACATGAACATCATCAGAATTCTCACCATACTTATTTCAGTAAAAAGACAAACGATACGACATTGCAAAATTGCAGCGAAGCGGAATCTCTTTTGAGTTCCGAAAAGTAACGGCAATTTCACGGATGCATGAAAAGGTATATCCGCTGTTTATACAGACTTTTGCGAATGCGGAATGTTATGTCAAAATCAACATTGCGTCGCCATACGCCCAAAAACGATACTTGTTTTTGATGGCCTCATTGTATGCGTGCATCACAAGATCATATCCACCATACGCTGTCACACACATCAACAACGCACTTTCGGGCTGATGAAAGTTTGTGATTAAGCTATCTGCGATATTGAATTCGTATGGAGGATAAATGAATTTGCTGATCCATCCGTCAAAAGGCTTAAGCATTCTATCCGTGCTTACGCTGCTTTCAAACGCGCGCAATACTGTATTACCAACTGCACAAACACGATGTCCGGTGTTGAGCGCATTGTTCACCATTTCCGCTGTCGGGATAGGAATAATGCACTGTTCACTTTCCATTTTGTGCTTGGTAAGATCTTCAACTTCTACCTGGCGGAATGTTCCCAAACCAATGTGCATGGTCATTTCGGCCATGTTCACACCCTTAATCTCACAGCGCTTCAACAGCTCGCGGCTGAAGTGCATACCCGCCGTTGGAGCAGCCACTGCGCCTTCTTCTTTTGCAAAAATGGTTTGAAACCACTCTTCATCTTCCGGCTCAACCGGTCGCTTGATATATTTCGGTATCGGTGTTTCGCCAAGTTTATAAACCAATGCTTTGAAATCATCGTGACTTCCATCATAGAGGAATCGCAATGTTCTGCCACGTGAAGTGGTATTGTCAATGACTTCAGCCACCAACTCATCATTTTCACCGAAGTACAGTTTGTTGCCAATTCTAATCTTACGGGCAGGATCTACTACAGTATCCCAAAGCAAACTTTGTTCATTGAGTTCACGCAACATGAACACCTCGATCATACTGCCGGTTTTCTCCTTGTTTCCATACATGCGAGCAGGAAAAACCTTTGTGTTATTATTCACAAGAACATCTCCCTCGTTGAAATAGTCGAGGACATCCTTAAACAACTTGTGTTCAATCTTACCTGTTTGTTTGTGAACAACCATCAAACGACTTTCATCGCGGTGTTTGGCGGGGTATTGAGCGATTAGCTCTTCTGGCAGTTTATATCTGAACTGCCCCAGTTTCATCATGGAAATCAATGTGCTGCGTAATTTAAGTGGGGGGCGAATATAATGTTTTCAACAACCAAAGTAAAGGGGAAAGTTAAAAACGCCTGAAATCAGGCTGTTTCAAGAGGTTTGCATTGTTGAAATCTCTTTCAGACGGTCTATGAGTGCCTCTATCGAGAGCGCATTCTCTATTCTGAATGGATGGCTCTCCGTCCGGCAAAGTTTGGTAAGGTGTGACCCTGATTGCAGATGAAGGCCTGTCTCATGCGCAATAGTCCTGATGTAAGTGCCTTTGGAGCATCGAATGATGAAATCCGCATTGGGTGCGTTGTAGCTTGTGAACTGGAAATCGTGGATGGTGATTTTTACCGGAGGAATTTCAACCGCAATTCCTTGTCTGGCAGAAGCATAAGCGCGCTTGCCGTCCACTTGTTTGGCGCTGAATGCTGGTGGAGTCTGCATTTGTTCTCCAAGTGATCCTGCAGCGAATTGGCGCAACATCTCTAAATTGATGTGGTTCGTGTCGAAATCTCCCTCAGGCTGGGTCTCCAAATCGAAACTTGGTGTCGTTTTTCCAAATGTGATTATTCCTGTGTATTCCTTCATCCCGCCTTGAAAGTGATCTATGCTCTTGGTCATTTTTCCAGTGCAGATAACCAACAATCCCGTTGCCAAAGGATCCAATGTTCCCGCATGTCCAACTTTGAAACGTTGCTTATCACCTTGAGCATTCAATGGAATCTTGACATTGTTCTTCACCCAACCTTTGATACGGTTCACCACATCAAAACTTGTCCAGCCAATTGGTTTGTCAATCAATAATACGGCACCGGAAACGAACTCCTCAATAGACGCAAAACTGTTTACTCGTAATTCTTCACTCATGGGCTGCAAAAGTATCTACCCAAATGCAATTTGTTCTATCTGCCCATCACTTTCAAGTATGCGTAATGCGATTGTAACGCGCCAAAAAATGTTTTGGAGTGATAGGGCATTTGATAAGCAGCTGCAGTGCGTTGAATGCAAAAGGTAATGTGTCGATACATGGTGTGCGGCCATTTGGGAAATAGATGATGTGCTGCGTGCGCATTGAATCCACCTACCAGCCAATTCATCGCAATGCTTCGAGGTCTGTAGTCCATTGCTGTTGCAAGTTGATGCTCATAAAAATTGAATGGAAGAATGCCTTCTTTGTTTTGCACGGGAAATGCAGTTTCCATGGTGAGGTGTGATACAATTAACGCCCATACAAAAAATAGTGAGATCACAACGTGCATCACCAGAAACGAGATCAACACTTTTGAAACGCTGTGTCCGGCTAAAATTGGAATGATTAGATAGACATAGAAATAGACTGCCTTCCATAAAAAGAAGTAGAAAATTTCCTTTTTGGGATGAGTGATTTTTTTGAGGTTTGAAATTTCCTTCATGAACAGATATCTGAAGTCTTTATAGCATATCCAGTGAAGTGTGTAAGCCATGTATAAGAAGCTCGCATACAAATATTGGAAGCGGTGTATGGTTCTTTTGCGATGAGAAGGCGAAAGTCGCAACAACGCATTTTCATCAATGTCAGCATCACATCCATCCACATTTGGAAACAGATGATGCGATGCAATATGTCTTTTCTTCCACAAGTAACCGTTCACGCCATTGATGTTGAAAGTGAATCTAAAAATCAGGCGATTGATTTGTTTCCCACCCGGGAAAGTTCCATGTGCAGAATCGTGAGCGGCATTGAAGGCGAGTAGAATTCCACTTAATCCGAACAATGAATAGGTCAGCATAAACCCCGCAGTTGAAGCCGAAGGTATGTGTATCATTAGTAGATAAAGGCCTGAGTAAAGTGAAAAGTAAAATACTAGTTTCACAATCATCATTTTGTTGGCTCTTGCGAGCAGCGATGGAATGTCTTTACATGCATAGATACGCGAACGCAATGCATCGTAAAAATTCTTTTGGCCTGTTTTTGGAAATCTTATTTTGCTCATGCTACTGCTTTTTGTGAGTTGTTGATTTTGATGAATCCTTTGTGATTCAAACTGCCTTCAAGACCGGTATTGAACCAACCGTCACGAAGTGCATTGTTGCATTCAATTTCCTCTGACCTTTGAGGCGCAATACACGCTCCTTTGATCCAAATCGTACCTGTTTCGTCGTTTGAAAGCTCTTGCATTTCTTTATCACAAACTTTCAAAGCGACACCGGGAAGTGGTTTTCCGATGGTGCTCTCTTCCATGTTTTCCTGTTCGAAAATTTTCCCTGAAATGTCTTTGCCTTTGTAATTGTGAAGATTCACAGCGAATACCGATGAGGTTTCATTCATTCCTGCACACACAAAAACTTCGATACCTCTATTGCCAAGTAGCTCAATATTGTGATGATCAGGATGTAGATCCGCAGTGAATACATGCGTCAGGAATGGAATATTTTTTACTTGCGATAATGCTGCAATTGCATTCAGCTGTGTTGGCGTCGCAATCACAAGTGATGGCTTTGTTTCTATGAGTTTTGCATTGAATTGTTCCGAAGTAATTCCTTCTTCCACGATTTCAAGGTGAAGCTCATATAAAAGTGGGAGCAAGAATTCGATGATGAATCCATGCGCCTGATGAGGAGGCAGATTGCTCATCATTCTTGATTTCTTCTCGAAGTAGTAAACCTGACGAAGTCCAAGTATGGTTGAGAGAATATTGCGATTGGTAAGCGCAACACAGGTTATTTCCTTGCTTTCGTTTTTCTTTTCGAAGAGAATCGTTACTACGTCGTCTAGTTTGCTACAAGCAACAAACATGGAGTGGACGCTTCTTTTCGCTGCTCGCATTTTCTTATAAAAAATATTTACGCTCTTGCCATCGGTGATGGCTTCGTCAATATGTTCTTTGTAGATCACCCTTTCAGCATTAGGAGAGAATTGCGAAAATTCGAGATCCATGGTTGTGATAAGTGTCGTGACTTTTGCTTTGTTGATCACAAAAAATCGCTCTTCATTATTGAATTCCGAATTGATAATCACAACCACTTTTCTTCGCATCATAATCCAGAGTTGCAACAGGTATGATTCGCTGTTCTTTGGTAAAAGCAAACCAATCCTTTCTTCATCGCAAAGCAATGGTTCCAATACCCTGTCCAGTGTGTTGAGTTTTCTTCGGAGATCGCTGAACTGAAGCGAACCGTCATCGCTGTTCCATGAACCACCAGACGTTTCACCTAATAGATCTTTGATAATTTCATGAATGGGTTTGTAGTTGTTCAATTGATGATTGAAATTATCCACTTCCATTTCCTTGATCTTTTGTCGCAACATGAACGCTGGAATTTTACCCATGATTGGCAATCCGATATTGACCTGTATTTCTCGTCTGAGATTTCTGAAGGCGAATTTTTCCTGTTTGTTTTTTCCTCCGCGAAAGGAAAAGGGAGTGCCCTGCACATTGTGAAAGTGAATAGGTATGATCGGTGAATGGATCATCCCCGAAAGATGTTCGACACCCTTTTTGAATTCGAGCAATTGACCGGTACGGGTAACTGTTCCTTCAGCGAATATGACAACCACATTGCCGGCATTTACTTGCTCGGAGACTGCTTTATTGAAATCTTCAAAGTTGTTTTTTCCTCCTCGAGGTGAAATTGGAATACAACGGAGGCCTTTAAGCAAACCGTTCAGCCCGGGCTTTTTGTAGATATCAGCGTTCATTACAAATTGCACTGGCCTGGGAATAGAACTTACAACGAGAACGAAGTCCATATACGATGCGTGATTTGCAACAAGTAGAGCTCCTCCTTGTTTCGGTACGTTCTGTGTTCCTCTAATCTTTAATCTGTAAATGGTTCTACCTACGAATCGAATCATTCCTCGAAGAAACCATCCCAACATTGAGAATAATTTTGTTTTCATGAGGTCAAATGAATGGTGATGAATTCAGAATGGATAGCCTACTTTTGGTAAAAACGTACGCGTAGATTTTTGTAAAAATCGCTGAATTATGAAGATTTTATATGTAAAATAAGCAGAGATGTGGAAATTATTCTCCTGAAACGTACTCTTAACCAATGGAATTACTGGAAGAAACTATATCGCATTTGTCATCTGAAGAGAAGCATTCTTTTCGCAATGCCTTTCGGGTTGAAAAGGAAATGCCAAAGGATTTAATGCTATTTGAAATGTTGAGCAAGTCACAGAAGAGTTTGTCGCCGGCTCAGCTCAAAAAATTGTATCCTGATGGCGGTTTGAATCCCTACCACAGTTTGCGCAAGCGCTTGATGAAAAAGCTTCTTGAATTTCAAGTGTTGCATCATCTGCAAATGGATCCTGAGGGCGCCCAGGGCATTGGCGGTATGATTACTTTCAGTGAATTAATGTTGCAACGTCACAATGTTGTTGTAGCTGATTACTATTTGAAGCAGGCTGAAAAGCAAGCGTTGAAAATTGATCATTCCGGAAACCTCGATACCATTTACAAAATAAGAATTAAGTATGCTGAGGAGTTGAAGACAGATCTGGAGAAGGTGTACAAGCTTTGGAACAAGAACAACAATAAGTATATCCTTCGTCAAAAGTTAGTGTTGGCATACGCGCAGATAAGAAAGGATTTTGAGAAGGCGAGAAAGCAAGGTGTCGTCATTGATTATGAAAGAACAGTCGATAAGGCTTTTAAGAAATTTGAAGTTTCTGTACGCGAAGAAAACAACGCCGAATTCATGTACAAAGTTTTTTCACTCACGAGAAAAGGAGCGGTAACACGTAAGGACTATACGGCATTTAGCGTGGACGTAATTCGCACTTACCACAAATTGAAGAAGGCCGATGCTTTCGAAAGAGACGGTGCAGTGATCGAGCTTGGTTTTCAATACATGATAGCGCATGCGCTTTATCGCAACAGGCAATTTGATGAAGCATCAATTTGGGTTGAAGCGATGGGCAATATGTTTCGCTTGCCCAAACTGAAATTGTCGCCATACTACGCAAAATATTTTTCGTTGAGTGCAGCAATTGCAAGTTATGGCGGTGAAAACCAAAAGGCCATTGACATCATGCGGAAAGCTTTAACGGGAAATGAAATCAAAATCTCAACGGAAGAACGTCTCAATATGGAATTGAATCTTGCCGTGTATTATTTTCAATCAGAGAACTACAAAACCGCGAACAGGACAATTATTGATATTGGTCATACAGATGGCTGGCTGGAAAAAACGATGGGCAAGGAGTGGCGATTTAAGAAGAGTATGATTGAGATTATCATTCAATCGGAATTGGGCAACGAGGACATTGCACTTGCGAAAATTAAGGCGACGGAAAAGCTTTTTAGAAGTTTTTTGTCCCAAAAAACATACAGCAGGGCGCACATTTTTCTCCGTTTTATTAGACGTGTCATAAGCGAACCTCTGGTTGTCACTTCAAAGGAATTTTCTGACGAAGTTGAAAGAGCCAATATGGGATTGCCGGAGGATCGCGAAGACATTCAGGCGATCACATTCTTCTGTTGGCTGAAAAGTAAAATGTTGAAGCGGAAATATTACGAGGTCTTGCTCGAGGCCATCAAGGCGCCGGTAACTTGAATTTTTCCTGTTGGACAATTCAAGCATTGAACTAGTTTTGACTCGAATGAAAAGCGTTAGATACATATTTAATTTCATGATCGCAATGACGATCATGTTTGGATGTTCCAGCAGAGCAGAGCGCGCTGCAGAGTACAATGACAGCATTATACAATATCAAAAGTCGATTGTAGATGCGCTGGTTCAAATGGATTCTACCTTCAGTGATGTGAATGCTGCGAAGGAACATGTAGGTTATTCTTTCGCCAATTTGCAATCCAAAGTGAAGCTTTCTATATTGGCTTTAGACAGCATTGGATCTTTTCAAAAGGACCCCTCATTGCAACTTTCTGCTAGAGAATTATTCAAAACATATGAGGAGCTTGTGGACAATGAGTATAAAAAACTCGTTGAAATCAAACTTTTGCCGGCTCAATCCGTAGACATGGCTGTTGTTGATTCTAACCTAGCCATACAAAGCCATATTCATTTGCATTCAAAAATCGCACAGGATAAGTTTTTAAAGGCTCAGGAGGAATTCGGCAAGAAGTTCCATCTTGAATTTGAATAACTTATCTTATGATTAAAAAACTATTGTTCGCCACTCTGATTATGGCCATGGTAATGCCTGCCGTATCTCAAAGGGGAATGCTCGACAATGCTCTGGGCGTGCGTCTTGGTCTTGGGTCAGGGATAACGTATCAACATTTTTTCACAGACAAAAAAGTATTTGAAGCTATTGCTTATCAGCGATTCGGTGGAGCCAATCTCACGCTATTGGGTGAATGCCATAATCAGGTTTTCGACATACGTGGTTTGAAATGGTTCTATGGCGGTGGTGGCCACATTTGGCTTTACAACAAAAATTCCGTGCTTCAGGAGAATATCCTGGCAGAAAATTCCATCGCTTTGGGTGTCGACGGAATCATCGGACTCGCATTTTACATGCGAAGTATTCCACTTCAATTTTCAGTTGACTGGAAACCTGGTTTCAATCTCAAGGGAAGCAATTACATTGAATGGGATAGCGGCGGATTGAGTGTTCGCTATAGATTCTAAGTCGTGGTTTCAAAACCACAATTGCCATAGGAAGATCGGGAAGAAGCCTGTTTGATAGGTCGTTCTTATTTCACCGGTGCGGTTGTTGTAATTCTGAATAAACACATTTTGCTGATTCGTAATATTTCTTATGTCGAAATAAAATGCCTGTGCAAGTTTTTTTCGGTTCATCCGAAATCCAAGTTTCATATCTGTTCTGAAATAGGGCGTGTATTGCTCTGAGAATGCGTTTTTTTGATCACGGATTTCTCGTCCTTGCGTTAAAGATTCGTCGATGAGAATGGGTGAATACCATCTTCCACCGGCGTAGGTCGATTTGAAATCAAGCGTCAACGCATTGTTTGCTCCAATTTTCCATTCTTTACCTGCGAGAAGGTTGAATACGTAATTTCCATTGAACGCAGTATTTCGTTCAACGCCATCACTTCCCACATAGCGGCTTTCAAATAAAGATGTAGTGAATAGAAAATAGAAGCCTTTATCGAGGAATCGCTCCAGTGTTGCTTCTATTCCATAGTTACTTCCGGTACCATTGTTAACGAGATCTCCGTTGTTTGGAATGACGAAATCGGCGCCAACATTCAAAACTGAGAACGATGAAGATTCACGGTCAACGGCAATATTGTAAAGATGCTGATAATAGATTTCAGTTTTTAATCGGAGACTTTTTCCTAGTTGATAATCATGGCCGAGAACAAGTTGTAGTGATTTGTTGAACCCTAGATTTCGGTTGTTGGCCACAGATTCTCCCGGTGCATTTTCTTCCCTGTTGAAATAGACGGTGATGGGTTGCAATTGACTGTGTAATCCCGATCCAATATTGAGTGATTGTTTTTTGTTGATCTTGTAACGTGCGCCAAGTCTGGGCTCCACGCTTTTTTGATCGTTGTATAAAAAGTATTGTGAATACACACCGGAATTCACTGTCCAGTTTTCGGAAGGTCGAAACTGCCATTCGGCATACGCACGAGCAAGCGACGTTTCACCTTTAAAATCCATTTCCTTGAAAAAGTAGGTAGCATCATAAAGCACGCTATCGGTAATGTTGAACATATAGTAATCATACATGCCACCAATTTTGATTGTATTTCTGTTGTTCAATTTTGAATTGACGAAATAGTGCGTCTTCAAATCATTTTGACGTTGATAGATACCGAAAATTCTCGCCGCTTGATTTTCAAGATTTAGTGTATCCGTCCATCCTTGTGTTCCACCGGATGTGGTGGCAAGTACTAATTTTCCATAAGTTTTCGAATTGAAAAAATAAGCGTGAGACATTCCCAGTATGCCCGTGGAACTGCGAAACTGTTGATTCTGACGACCATCGTTGTAAAGATTATTATCGCCGCTGTCTTCTGCTTTGAAATTGATAAAGCTCATTCCACCTACACCGAAAAAAGTAAATTTTCCGGCACTCTTTGTAGGAAGATCAACCTTGAAAGTAAGATCCTGGTATTCCGGAACGGCAGACCCTGTTCCGAAATTAATACCGAGTTTGGTCATGATTCCTAAAAACGAGTAACGCGCATTCACCATGTAGGATGCTTGTCTTCCTTTTTTGAATGGACCTTCGGAACCGAGCTCGAATCCGTTGAACCCTATTTGCGCCATGTGTTCGCGTTTGTCGCTGTTACCGCTTCGCAGTTTCAAATCGAACACCCCTGACATGGCATTCCCATATTCTGCTGCGAAAGCGCTTGTCGAGAAATCAGAGTTCGAAAGATTGTTGGTATTGATAAGCGAAATCGGTCCGCCGGTTGTGGCAAGTGTTGAGAAGTGATTGGGGTTGGGAATGTCAATTCCCTCAAGTCTCCAGAGAACGCCCGTTGGTGAATTGCCTCGGATGATGATGTCATTCCGATCATCGCTTGCGCTGCTCACGCCGGCATAGTTTTGAGCCATGCGCGCGATGTCTTGCAATGTGCCACTGTAGCGCTGTGCTTCTTCAATACTGATAGTTCTGGTAGAAACAGAACTCATCTTATTGATGCTCTCGGCCTTGTTGTTTTGTGCAGAAATTTCTACTGTATTTAATGTTGTTACCACTTCAATGAGCTCAACAATTAATGTCAATTCTTTGCCGGAATTCAAAAGTACGTTGGTATAAACCATAGGTTCATAGCCCATCATGATGACCTGCACACTTTGTCTTCCGACGGGTACATCTGTCAATCTGAAATGGCCATCTACATCAGAAACGGCCGCCTTTACGGGGTCTGTGTCGCTCAGAATAATGTTAGCGCCAGGAATAGGGAATTGACTTTGTTTATCGACTACTACTCCACGTATTGTGGTGGTGGTAGTTGATTGTGCTTGTGATGCAGCAATGAAAAAAATGAGAGCAATAGTGGAGAAAAATGTCTTCATTGTTGAATGATATAGCGCTGCGAATTTGCGAACTTGTTTCGAAATGCAGCATACTAATAATGGTGAATGGATAATTTTTGTAGGTGAATAAGTGAAAGCGATGCTGTTACATTACTGAATCGCAATGCCGTTTTGAATTGTTGGTGTTGTTGCGTTATTGAGTTACTGGGTTATTCGCAGTCCCGATTTTATTATGGTGACACCATCTGATAATTATATTTCTTCATTGGATCGTTCACCGTTTGTTAAAACAATAACCCAATAACCAACAAGAGAGGCCACTCACCCGAGCGGCCTCTTTCAAGTTGTTTTGATGGTATCAGTACAATTAAACCTGTAATGTCTTTTAGACCTTTTTTAAACCTTAATCATCATGAGAAAGCTCACGTTTGAGCATCGTTTTATGTACTGTTTATCGGTGCCAAATGTATTGTTGTCGAACAAAGCCGTCTGTTAATCGTGGGTTAAGTCACGTTAAAAGTCGTTAACCAAAATTTTAACAGTTAGCTATTTGTTTCCTTTGACGAAGAAAGAAAAATTCAGGGACAAAAATTACATGAACTGTCCTGAGTACACTTGAACCGAAGCATGATAGAACGTTATATTCAATTGCTTATAGCAGTAAGTACGGTTGCCATTATCGGTTTGATTGCTATTCAAGTCTATTGGGTGAACAATACATTCACGTTGCGCGAACAGGATTTTTCGAGTGCAGTCAGCAAGTCTATGTCTACTGTGGTGGCAAAAATTGAGAAGGAAGAGCAACAGGATATTGCGGATATGTATTCTTCTTCGGTTAATATCAGCGCGAAGCCGGATAGCACAATTATTCTGGATTATGGAAGGCGAGGCGTCGACTTTCTGCATGGATCATCAATCACATCAAGAAATGATTCGTCACTGTATCAGAACCTCGGAGAGGATGGTTTCGATCAGAGCAGAATGCTATCTCAATCCGGTATTTTGGATGATATTATGGGCGGACTTCTTGAATTGGATATTTACAGAAGCATCATCGATAGAGTTGATACCTCGCGACTGGATTCAATGATAACCGCAGAACTGGAGCAGCGCGGTATTAAGGCGAAATACATGTATGGTATTTTCAATAAATTGCATCAGGCCGAAATCATTTCTCCAACAGCGGCGCCTTATGCGGATATGCTGATCAACGAAGGATATCGTACGCTGTTATTTCCAAACGATCCAGTTGCCGACCCAAACTTCATACGCATCTGGTTTCCGAATCAGCGAAGTTATCTCCTGAGTAGCATGTGGCTGATGCTTACAACATCTGTTTTGCTTCTCATCGTCATCATGTTTCTGTTTTCCTTTTCTATTCGTATGATATATCGTCAGAAAAAATTGAGTGATATCAAAAACGATTTCATCAACAACATGACACATGAGTTGAAGACTCCGATTGCAACAATTTCTCTTGCATGCGAAGCGCTGCATGATCCGGATATGCGCAAGAGTGAGAAGGCGATGAGTAATTACATGGGCATGATCCGCGATGAGAACAAACGACTTGGAATACTTGTGGAAAACGTATTGCGCACTGCAGTATTTGAACAAGGCGCCATGAAATTGCGACTGCAGCCTATTGCAATACATCAAACCATTCACGGTGTGATCAGCAACATTGATATTCAAGCGAAGAAGCGCAATGGAGAAATACAAACACATCTCGATGCAAAGCATGACATGATTGAAGGCGATCAGCTTCACATCACCAATGTGATTTACAATCTCATCGACAACGCCATTAAATACACCGAAGGCACTCCTTTGGTGGAGATATTTACCAAAGATGAAATCAATGGCATTGCGATATCATTCAAAGACAACGGTATCGGAATCAGTGTCGATAACCAGCGAAAAATATTTGACAAATTATACCGCGTGCCAACAGGCAATATTCACAACGTAAAGGGGTTCGGATTAGGACTCAGTTATGTAAAGGGTATCGTCGAGATGCACGGTGGTTCAGCCGAAGTATCGAGTGAACTCAAGCGGGGAAGCACTTTTACAATCCATTTACCATACAAATATGAAAAAAAGCATTAAAGTTTTATTGTGTGAAGACGACTCGAATCTCGGATCACTATTACAGGAATATCTCGTCGCAAAAAATTTCGAAACAGACCTTGCTATGGACGGTATGGAAGGTTCGAAGTTGTATAAACGCGGTTCGTATGATTTCATTATTCTCGATGTGATGATGCCTCACAAAGACGGCTTCACCCTTGCTCAGGAAATCCGTGTAGAAGACAAACACACACCCATTCTTTTTCTCACGGCAAAAAGCATGAAAGAAGATACGCTTCAGGGATTCAAAGTAGGCGGCGATGATTACCTCACCAAGCCATTTACGATGGAAGAATTGGTAGCACGTATGTATGCGATCCTTCGCAGAACATCAGCACTCCCTGAGGGAGGCGAGGAAGTGATGAACTTTGCCGTAGGTCGATATGAGTTTGATTACAACAAACAAAAGTTGACATTGGGCAATGACGAAAATAAACTCACCACGAAGGAAAATGAGTTGTTGTATTTGTTGTGCAAAAACAAAAACGGTGTAATGGAAAGAAGCTATGCGCTGAAAGCCATTTGGGGAGATGACAACTACTTCAATGGGCGTAGCATGGACGTTTACATCGCGAAATTGCGCAAGCATTTAAAAGAAGATGAAGCAGTAGAGATCATCAATATTCACGGAAGAGGATTTAAGTTGTTGGCGCCTTGACGATATTCCTCTTGAGGTTTTGTGTCGGCGGATTCTTTTTTACTGCTGGTGCTGGCATCTGAATAATTTTTATTTCGCCTGCTAAACCTGTATTAGAAGTGAGCGCTTTTTTCTGCAACCTATTGCAATCCTGTTTTGTAAAATTGAGCTGATTCAATTCAATTGGATAATTCGCATTGAGGGTGATGAGGCAATATTCAAAACAAAGGACTGAGTTGCAATCAATCGAAAAATAAACACCTTACTCAACCTTGATCCATTTGATGTCCTGTCGGTGTTTATCCGATGCAATCGTTACAAAATAAAAACCCGAAGGAACGTTCGCCGACTTTCTAGTTACCGCCTCGAGATGTGGCCATTGAAACTGATCTTCGAAGATGACAACACCCCTGATATCGGTAAAAGTGATCGTATTGATGTTGCGGTTGTCTTTCAGTGGCAGAAGATGCAATTGCAAACCTGGATTGGGGTAAATACGGAAAAGGAGTTGATCATCGGGCGCGGGTTCAGCTACAATTTCATCTGTACAAAACTCTCCATGCTTCAACCTGGAGGATAAAATCCAATCGTTGGTTTGATCATTCCAGTAGATGCTGTATTCGAACAATAGCCTTTCGAATTCGTCATCATATACATATTCAGTGAGTGTAACAGGGCTCCAGCCATTGTCATCAAAAAAGTTTATTTTACCGATTTGAAAGCCTTGTGTATTGTATTGATATGTTGTCAGCGTATTACTGTTCTGTGCTGAATTTGAAACGAGCGAGACCAATGAATCCAAAAGACCATCACTGTTGTAGTGTCTCTGCAGGACGTTTGTAAGATAAAAACTTATGCTCCAGTTGAAAATTGAATCGAGTGCGGACCTTCCCTGGCTATCATAAAAATACAAGGTTTTTGAATTGGGATGGACTTGTGATATATGACTGTAGAAGGTATAAGCCTCTTCCTGAATCAGGCGTTGCTGATTGTCATAGGCGTATTCTATCCAAGAGTGATCCGCACCTGAGTAGCCATTTGAAGTATACCATTCAATTTTGGTTAGCAAATCGCCTTCGTATGTATAAATTTTTTTTTTCGATATCCACCAATTTCCTCTTCCATGATTATAAGTTGAAGTGGTAAATTGACTGATGCGGTCATTTTCATCGAACTTTCGCTCAATGCGCCTCAACTCCATCCAAATCTCCAGGTTTATAGATCGCGTCCAGTAGGTTTCAACATCGAGTCGACAGGGAGCAATGCCGGAATTGGTGTAGTCACGCACAATCATCAGACTATCTTCAAAATTTTCGCTTTTGAGATTCTGATACACTGTCGTTCCGGGTGGAAGGATTGTCTGGCCGTGGAGCGCAATAACAGTGAACAAGAATATTGAAAGTAAAGTTGGACGCATCTAGATGACTTCAGTACTGTCCAAACGTTGTTAACCCTCCTTCGGACATATTGATGCGCTAAGTACGCTGCAGTTTCAACTAGTTTTACATTTCGACAATTCCAGTTTTTGAGAACAATTAAGCCAATATCATATTTGAGGTGCCTCATTTTTCTTTTGATTCCATTATCCATTGGCTGCGCTTCGTTTAAACAAAGTTTTACGAGAGATATCAAACAAAAATTGACGCCATCTGAGCTGCAGACATTTGATAGAACTTATAGAATGATTTCGTCTAACAGGATTTTTACGAAAGAGGAAGTTTTAGTTGATCATAGCAACCTGTATGGATTGATCACTGCGAATGATTTATCAGTAAGTGAGGAAAACAGGAATTTTATCAAAGTCAAATTTCCCGACCAAAGACACATTTCAATACGATTTTTTTCCGATACTTCAATGGTAAGGGAGTTGATCATTCTTGGTCGATTGAGGCGGAATGGATTTTTTTATTTGAAGAATACCGTCACGAAATGTTGGGGCTTGCCATACATCTATGGCGGTTGTGGTCAAAAGAGAACCAGAGTAGGAGTATCTAAAAATGGATCCTTCATTTACAATACCACTGATATTAAATCAGGAGCGTTTTTATTGATTTTCATGTTTGGCAGTGCATACCATGATGTCTATCTGTTTGATTCATTTCAGTACTGAATAAAATTGCAAATTTCTATGGACGAGCAGATTGAAGCATGTCTTATCATTATGGCGAAAAGCGCAGGTAATAGCAAGTTGAAAACAAAGAAGGAAAAAAGCAGAGCAATCACCACATTTGATGAGTTACTGAACAGTCAATATGTAGAAAGAGGAACACAAAAACGAATAGAATTTGCCATCAAAGCAAATGCTTTTGGCATCGGCGAAATAATAAAAGAAGAACGACGCCTAGCATTCGTGACGCAACAGCAACGGGCTGAAAAAACCGGGAAGAAAAGTTTTATTTCCCGAATGGAAAATGGCGACAATGATATCCAGCTTTCAACATTGTACAGACTTCTGGAATTTGGACTTGGCCGCAAGGTTTCTATCACCTTTCAATAATGTGCAGCCGATAGCGTTAGAGGCAACTGTTTTCTCAGGTAAATTCAGTAGTGGGGCACACTTCCGAATACTTTCCGCCAAAAATTTTTTTCTACCCATATCCGTGAGTACTTTCGCGCCCGAAAATTTAAAGAATTAGCAATGGCTGAAATGGTAGGAAAAGTAGCTCAGATCATCGGACCGGTAGTGGACATCAGATTCCCTGCAGGTTCGAAATTACCTAATATTCTTGATGCCCTCGTGGTGAAGCGTCCCGATGGCGACCTCATCCTTGAGTGTCAGCAACACGTTGGTCAGGATACTGTCCGTGCCATCGCTATGGATGCTACGGAAGGTCTGCAGCGCGGAGCAGAAGTTCTCGTGACTGGTCAGACGATCATGATGCCAACAGGCGATCAGATCAAAGGCCGTCTTTTCAACGTTGTCGGCAATGCCATCGATGGTATGCCCGAGGTGAGCAAAGTAGGTGGTGCTTCTATCCACCGTCAGCCACCGAGATATGAGGACCTTTCAACTTCTGCGGAGGTTCTTTTGACAGGAATTAAAGTAATCGACTTGATCGAGCCATATTCTAAAGGTGGAAAGATCGGATTGTTCGGTGGTGCCGGTGTTGGCAAAACCGTATTGATCCAGGAGTTGATCAACAATATTGCAAAAGCATACGACGGACTTTCAGTATTCGCAGGTGTTGGTGAAAGAACCCGTGAGGGAAATGACCTTCTCCGCGAGATGATCGAAGCCGGTATCATTAAATATGGTGAAGAATTCATGCATGGCATGGAGAAGGGTGACTGGGACGTGAGCAAGGTGGATCCAAAAGAGTTGGAGAAATCACAAGCTACATTCGTATTCGGTCAGATGAATGAGCCACCGGGAGCTCGTGCGCGTGTTGCGCTTTCAGGTCTTACTGTTGCCGAGTACTTCCGCGACGGAGATGAGAAATCAGGCGGCCGCGACATCCTATTCTTCATCGACAACATTTTCCGTTTCACACAGGCAGGTTCAGAGGTGTCAGCACTTTTGGGACGTATGCCATCCGCTGTGGGTTACCAGCCAACGCTGGCCTCAGAGATGGGTGTGATGCAGGAGCGCATTACTTCAACCAAGCGTGGATCTATCACATCAGTACAGGCCGTTTACGTGCCAGCAGATGACTTGACTGACCCGGCTCCGGCTACGACATTTGCTCACTTGGATGCTACAACGGTATTGAGCCGTAAGATCGCTGAGTTGGGAATTTATCCTTCAGTAGATCCATTGGATTCTACGTCGAGAATTTTGACGCCACAGATCGTTGGTGAAGAGCACTACCGTTGTGCACAGCGTGTGAAGTTGATTCTTCAGCGTTACAAAGAACTTCAGGACATCATCGCCATCCTTGGTATGGACGAGCTTTCTGAAGAGGATAAGCAGGCAGTTTACCGCGCACGTAAAGTGCAGCGTTTCTTGTCTCAGCCTTTCCACGTAGCAGAACAGTTCACAGGTATCAAAGGATGTCTGGTTTCTATTGAAGACACTATCAAAGGATTCAATATGATCCTCGATGGTCAATGCGATGATATTCCTGAGTCTGCTTTCAACATGAAAGGAACGATTGAAGAAGCGATTGATGCCGGTAAGAAAATGCTTGCAGAGGCAGCAGCTAGGGCTTAGTTATTAGGAATTAGTTATTAGTTATTTGCGCGGAGCAATTATTAACGCGATGATTGATTCAGTTTAAAGAAAAAAGAGAGATGAAAGTTGAGATACTGACACCAGAGAAAGTTTTATTTACCGGAGATGCGGTTTCTGTTTACTTGCCGGGAAGCGATGGAAGTCTGGGCATTTTAAATCGACACGCGCCGATGATTTCTTCATTGAAGAATGGAACGTTGCGCATCAAAGATGGAGCGGGCAAGGAGCACAAGTTCGAGGTGAATGGCGGCACAGCTGAGATGTTCAATAACAAGGTGACGATTCTCGCGGAGTAATTTCTTATAGGTTAAAATTTAAAAGGCTGTCGTATGATGGCCTTTTTTGTTGGGGTTTCACGCAGATTCTTTTCACGCAGATTTTCGCAGATTTAGAAATTCGGAATTAGTCTAAGATCACATCACAAAATCTTTTTATATCTGTTACCTCATCTGCGTAACTATGCATGAAAAATCTAGCGCCAAGGAATTCGGCTTAAACTTGAAAACTATTTCAATCGATGATACAATTAACAAACGATACATACAAGATCCAGAATTTCTCAGCGATAGAACTCTGCAAGAAATACGACACGCCGCTTTACGTCTATGACACTGCAGTGATAAAAAGTCAATATGAAAAATTAACTGCTGCATTTGGTGAAACAAAAGTGAAGATCAAGTATGCGTGCAAGGCGCTGAACAACATCAATATTTTGCGGTATATCAAATCACTGGGAGCAGGCTTGGATGCCGTTTCAATACAAGAGGTTTGGCTTGGATTGAAGGCGGGATTTGCGCCTTCACAGATCATGTACACCCCCAATTGTGTGAGTCTGGAAGAGATTATCATGGCGGTGGATGCGGGTGTACAGATCAACATCGACAACATTTCCATCCTCGAACAATTCGGAGAAAAATATGGCCGCAGCATTCCAATCTGTATTCGTGTGAACCCGCACGTGATGGGTGGTGGCAACTTGAATATTTCCACAGGTCACAGCGATTCGAAATTTGGAATTTCAGTTTACCAGATGCGACATGTTGAGCGCATCATTTTGCATTATGATTTACACGTGATTGGATTACACATGCACACAGGAAGTGATATCCTCGATGTAGATGTTTTTTTGCGCGCCGCGGATATTCTTTTTGAATATGCACAGCCATTCAAAGAATTGGAGTTTCTTGATTTTGGATCAGGATTTAAAGTCGCGTATAAGCCTGACGATTATGAAACAGATATTGAAGAACTCGGCGAAAAACTCAATGAACGCTTCAATGCATTTTGTACATCTTATGGTAAAAAGTTGGATCTGTGGTTTGAGCCCGGAAAATTTTTGGTGAGCAAAGCAGGAACATTGTTGGCGAAGGTGAACGTGCTCAAGCAAACAACTTCGGCCATGTTTGTTGGAGTGGATTCCGGCTTCAATCATTTGATTCGTCCGATGATGTACAATGCGTATCACCACATCACCAACATTTCCAATCCGAATGGAAGGCAGCGCATTTACACTGTGGTTGGATATATCTGCGAGACCGATACTTTCGGCTGGGACAGAAAATTGAGCGAAGTGCACGAAGGCGATATTCTGGCATTCAGCAATGCCGGCGCATATGGATTTACGATGGCTTCCAACTATAACTCGCGCTTCAAACCGGCGGAAGTGATGATACATGAATTGAAAGATTATCTGATAACGAAGAGAGAGTCGATGGAGGATGTACTGCGCAATCAAGTCGAGGTGAATTTGTAGTGCCGGGCATTTCACGCAGTTTTTTCACGCAGATTCGGCAGATTTAAAGCAGATTTTTAAAATTATAATCATTGCACAACAAAGACTTGAATTTGCAGCTTCAGATTATTGATGATTAATAAATTTGATTCTTTCGGAGTTTACAAGTAATTTGAAGCCATAGCAATAGTGACGCGGTCAAAGAGCCTTTTGCCAAAGTACCTTCGGTTGAGTTTATAGCAG
>JAYTOA010000115.1:0-11379 GCA_043748015.1 Flavobacteriales bacterium | reverse complement strand
TCACCGGGAAATATGTATCAATGGTATCTCAATAATCAACCAATTTCGAATGCGACAAACGCTTCTTTCGTAGCTAATCAGGGAGGGACATATCACGTCACGGTCACAAACGCGGATGGTTGTGAATTTATATCGAACAACGTTCAGATTACTGCTGCGCCGACACCTGTAATAACATTAACGCCATCAAGTCCAATTGTGACATGCACAGTTCCTATTGTTATCCAGGCGAGTATTCCAAACATGGCCGGAGCAACATGGCAATGGTCATCGGAAAGTGGAATATTGAATGGACAAACGGCATCTTCTTTATCAATCAATGCGTCGGGAAACTATTTTGTAGCAGTTACCAGTAGCGCAGGTTGCAGTGCTATATCTTCCGTTGTACCGGTTACGATCAATAATCCTATTGATGTCATGATTATTACATCCAACGCAACGCCTTGTGTAGGGCAGACAGTTCAACTCTCATTGAGCGGAAATTTTCAGAACATAATGTGGAGTAATAGTTCCAATACCAATATGATCAGCGTATCACAAAGCGGAAATTATTCTGTGCAGGCAACGGACGTCAACGGATGTCAGATCAGTACAAATGCAACAGTTAATTTCACACCACTCCCGATTGTAAACGCAGGAATTGATACAGTTGCAAATTGCATCACCGGCGTTGTGCTGAATGGATTTTCCTCTGCAAATTATTCGTGGTCGCCATTTGTAGGGTTAAGCAATTCGTCCATTTCCAATCCGGTGGCAATACCTGCTACGAGTACTGTATACACACTCACGGCAACAGTTAATGGTTGCAGTGCTTCGGACAATGTTTTCGTTTATGCAGATTGTGGAGATATTATCATACCCAATATTTTTTCACCCAATGGTGATGGTATAAACGACACTTTTGAAATCGTTTCAAACGGTATTGCGAAATATGATATCAGTATCTATAACAGATGGGGACAAATGGTTTTCAATACGACAAATGAGAACACACACTGGAGTGGAAAGTACAATGGTGAAGACGTGGCAGAAGGAACGTATTACTACATTATCGTTGCATTCGATTCCAACGGAAAGTCACTCATAGCGAAAGGTGAGGAAAGTGGAAAGCTGACTTTGTTGAGATAGCATGTCCCAATTCCTCCACTCAAAAAAAATCAAAAAAGGCATGATTGACGGGATGATAGTGAGGGTCCGAAATCACCCATCTCATACTTAGTGTGGTATCTTTACAAAAAAGAAACTTTGCGCTCATGTTTTCACGCCTTCTCATATTTCTGATGGTTTTTAGTACATCGGTTTCATCTTTTGGAATTCGTGTCATTTTCGATTACCGTGTGTTTAATCTACCCGGTGAAGGTCCTTATGTGGAGTTCGTCACTTCATTCGATGCGCGCACTTTGGCCTTGTCACCCGCCGATTCAGGCTTGTTTCAGTCGCATGCCGAGTTGACAATCATCATTATGCAAGCAGCGAAGATTATAGATTTCAGAAAAGTTGCAGTTGATGGTCCGATGGTCGAAAAGGGGATGCCATCTGATTTTATGTCGCTCGAGAGATTCATGCTTCCGCCCGGATTGTACGACCTCGAAGTAGAAATCAGAGATCTTGGCATTGAAGGTTCGGAACCTGTATTGCACAATCAAAAAATTGAAATTAATAACCCGTCAAGCGGACCATTTATTTCTGATATCCAGTTCGTAAGTGCCTATCGGCCAAGTTCAGAAACGAGCCACTTCACAAAGTCGGGATACGACATGCTTCCATATGCGTCGAGTTATTTTCCTTCAAGCCTCAATGGATTGATTTTTTACGCAGAGCTTTATGGAACAGATCAATTGTTTGGAGAAGGCGTGGCGTTTGTCAGTAATGTTTGTGTAATTGATGCGCAAGACAATTCGATTGAGAATTGCAAAAAAATCAAACGTGAAAAAGGAGCGAAGGTTGTTCCGATGCTTCAGACAATTGATATTTCTGATATTCCAACGGGTGAGTACAAGATAAGAATAGAAATTAGAGACAGGGCGAATCAGGTGGTGTCGATTCAGGAAAGGAATTTCACTAGGAATAAAATTGCAGAATTGAATCCGGCGGATATGCCGGTGACAGATCAAATGCTGGAGATGTCCTTTGTAAGTCAGTTTACCGACCGTGATGAATTGTACAAGCATATTCTTTATCATTTACCAATAGCAAGTGATCTGGATCGAAACACCATTGACAACCAATTGAAGGATGCTGACCTCACACAATTGCAAAGTTTTCTTTTCACGTTTTGGTCTAAGCGCAATCATGACAAGCCCGGTGAGGAGTGGATGAAGTACAACGAGAACATCAAAGTGGTGAAGCAGAACTTTGAAACGCGCATCAAACCGGGATGGCAAACCGAGCGCGGACGTGTTTATCTGCAATACGGAAAACCGAATACGCGCATTATGCGTCCGAGTGATGCTGATTATTGGCCATTCGAAATCTGGCATTATTACGTCACCGATTCCAACCTTCACAACAGACGATTTCTGTTTTATGACACCAACTTGAGTGGTGATTATGAACTGCTTCATAGCGACGTTCCCGGCGAAACTAAAAACTTCAATTGGAAAGAAATGGCGCGTTCACGACCTGCAGCTTTTAATGCTGCTGATGCATCAAAATTGAATGCCGGCAGCCGACGCGATCCTAACAGTCGCGACGAGATTGAAGACCTGTGGTTTAACCCTCACTAAATTCGCGCCCCATATTATCCATCTGTGAAACGCGTCGCTGTAGTCATCCTTAACTGGAACGGAGAAAAATTTCTCAAGCAATTTCTGCCCGGCGTGGTGGAATACAGCATTGATGTGGCCGACATTTATGTTATTGACAATGCATCCAACGATGATTCATTGAAGTTTGTCCGATCTGCTTTTCCTGAAGTGAAAATTGTTGAGTTGACTTCCAATTTTGGATTTGCCGGTGGTTACAATCTCGGATTACAAGACATTCCCAACGAGTATTTCATACTTCTCAATTCTGATGTAGAAGTGACTTCCAACTGGATCACACCGGTGATTACTTTTATGGAATCGCAAAATGGAATGGTCGCCTGTCAACCGAAAATTCTTGATTTTCATAGAAAGGAATGGTTTGAATATGCCGGTGCTGCCGGTGGTTATATTGATAAAGACGCTTATGCATTTTGTGCCGGGCGTATTTTTTTCGAGTTTGAAAAAGATGTGAATCAATACGTGCAGAATGAGGAAGTATTCTGGGCTTCGGGTGCTGCGCTATTTATTCGTCGTGAAGCATGGCATGAAGTGAATGGACTCGACAATGATTTTTTCGCTCACATGGAAGAGATTGATTTGTGCTGGCGATTGAAGAACCGGGGTTATAAGATTGGTGCATGTCGACAGTCAGTCGTCTATCACTACGGCGGTGGAACATTGGACAGACAAAGTCCATTCAAGACCTACCTCAATTTCCGCAACAATCTTTATATGATTGTCAAGAATTATCGCTCAGGAAATCTCACCAAAAAGCTTTTTCGTCGCTTGACACTCGACGGTGTTGCTGCAATGCGTTTTGTGGCTGAAGGAAAACTCACACACTTTTTTGCAGTTCTAAAAGCTCATTACAGCTTCTATCGCAATCTACCAAAGTTGCGGAAGAAACGCATGGCCGAAGCGCCTTATTCACTGCATCCCAATCTTGTTGGATGGTACAAGGCGAGCATCATCAAATTGTTCTTCATTTATAAGAAAAGAAAATTCGAGGAGTTGGCTCGGTCGTTTTTCGAATAAGACTTTTTGGAAGCAGAGAGCGCAGAGGAGCATAGATTCGCAGAGAGACATTGAAAGTTGCAAATTGAAAATCGCTGTTTCTGAAATTATGGGTGCTATTTCAGAAATGAGTGTGCAGCTCTAAGCACCAGATCATTCAATCTCCAAATCACTAAATATTAGTTGTTATTCCAATTGGGAATATCACGTGCTCTACCAATCGTGGTACTTCTGAGACATTCAGCGACATAGTTATGCCTTCAATGGCATAAACCGCGACAACTCATTTCTGAACACTCAACACATTTGCGCAATTGATGTGCTTATGTTATACGTCTGGAAAAGAACTCCGTTGTTGCGATTGCTGTTGCCTTTTGGAACAGGTATTCTTCTTTGCATGCGATTCAAGTTTCCGATGGTAATCATTTTTTGGGCGTTGATTTTTTTCGTGATCTGCCTCGGAATCATTCAATTTAGAAAGAAGAAAATAGCATTTCAATTGCGCCATTTACCTGTTTTGATTTTCACTGTTGTGTTTTTATTGTTTGGAATGCTTCTGACAGAATTGGCAGATCCGCGAATAAGTGAACATTATTTCAGCAAACATTTTAGTCAGGGAATGACTGTGAGGGTTTGTATTGATGAAGCGCCTGATGCGAAGGAGAAATCAATGAAGATGATAGTGAGCGTGCTTTCCGTTAGTAATGACAGTTCACTAAAAGTCGTTAATGGTAAACTATTGTTGTACATCCGGTCAGACTCCTCATCGCGCAGTTTGCAAGTAGATGATGAGATCCTCATCAATTGTGATATCAATGAAGTAGGGAAGAGGCGCAATCCTTTTGAGTTTGATTATGCGAACTATCTGGCGAATCACAAGATCTACTACCAGGCCTTTGCGGATAGTGGTGAATGGATACTCGGTGATCGTCCGGCGCGACATTCATTTCGCGGCATGTTCATCGCATGTCGTGAATATTTACTTGAAATACTTCACAAACAAAATATCGAGGAGAGAGAATTCGCCGTGTTGTCGGCGCTGGTACTGGGCAAGACAACAGACATCGATATGGAGTTGATGTCGGCATACGCAGCCACCGGCGCCATACATGTGCTCGCAGTTTCCGGATTGCATGTTGGGTTGATTTACGTCCTGCTGTCGCCGTTGATGCGACGCATTTTCCCGAAGAATAAATTCAAAGTCGTGAAGTCGATAGTGCCGATTCTTGTTTTGTGGATCTACGCCGGACTCACCGGTTTTTCACCATCAGTAATGCGCGCTTCACTCATGTTCACCTTCTTCATCATAGCAGATAATTTTCAGAAGCAAAACAACATTTTCAATACAATGAGCGCATCAGCATTGCTGTTGTTGGTCATCAATCCATGTATGATTCTAGAACTCGGATTTCAACTTTCTTATCTGGCAGTACTGGGAATTGTTGTCTTGCAGAAAAAGATTGCCTCATTCGTTTATGTGAAGCAGAAAGTTCTTTTGTGGGCATGGCAGTTGACATCCGTTTCGTTGGCAGCACAGATTGCAACATTCCCTGTGAGCGTTTATTATTTTCATCAATTTCCAAATTACTTTCTGTTGTCGAATTTTATAGTGATTCCACTTTCAACCTTGATTCTTTACATCTCGCTTGGATTTTTTGCTCTGAGTTGGAACGCAACCATTGGCAATTTCATTGCGCACGTTTCTGCATTGCTTACGCGCATCATGAATGATGTAATGGTGTGGATGCATGAATTACCTTATAGCCTTACCAAGGATATTGTTGTAGGAGGCTATGAGGCGATCTTCATTTCCGGACTTCTCATTTCGCTCTGTTATTGGATGCTATGGCATGTTCCGCGTACCATTTACGCAGTCATGTTTTTCGCTATTACACTTATTACTTCTGTTTCTTTGAGAAAAAATGCCGAGTTACATCAGGAGGAAATTTGTTTTCATTCATTGAAAGGTCATACATGTATCACCCACATTCTTGGGCAAAGTGTCACTGTATATGCAGATGAGGAATGTATTGCAGATGAAAAATCACACAAGTTTCACCTCAACTCTTATTGGAGTCAATTGGGTTCAAAACAAAACACATTCATAACTCTTGATAGCATTGCTGATGCTGAAGGAGGCGATCCCCGCGTGATGTATTTGCAATGTGGTGATAAGAGAATTTTGCAGATCGATTCGATTTCTGTGCGAATGTTGAACGAATTCCCTTCCGATTTTTATTTATTCAACGATGAATCAAAGAATGTTTTTCTGAATATTGAGCAGTTAGATTGTCTCTCTGAAGGAGTTGTTCTATTTGGAGATGGCTTCAGCAAGAAGAAAAAATCATTCATCACCACTCAACTGAAAGAGAATACGCAATGTTTTGATTTAAGCAACGGCGCGGTGATCTATTGCAATGGACAGACAGCGAGATTTGAACACTTCTACTAAGGTGAGAATTTGTTGATTTGAAGATGGATGCTGCATGCAAGATTCATTAGTTGAACAGGTCGTTTTAACAGCAGCAATTTTCAATTTTCAATGCCTTTTCATGCATCTCTGAGCATCCCTGCTCCTCTGCATATCTCGGCGTCCAAAAAGTATTTCGGAATATCTTCGCTCCATGCTTAAAGTCGCGATATACCTCACATTAGCACTCAATGTTTGCAATACACTCGCACAAACCGGCGTGGGAGTTTGTCCCGACTCCATTCACGTATTTCAAATCAATGATCTTGAATTCAATTTTACCATTGACGGAATCGATGAAGGTCAAACCGTTCAATGGGATTTTGGCAATGGAACAATTTTGGAAGGAACATCAAGCGTTACACAACTTTTTTCGGAAGGAATATTTTTGATATCAGCAACATTCATGGATGCGGATTGTCCTTGGAATGGCCCAACAGTTTTGAGTGTCGAGATAATTGTTACACCTTGTTGGCTTTCCCTTAGTTATGTTCAACGAGTGGAAGGATTGTTCACTTTTACAGCTTCCGGCAATCCCGAAGTTTATCCTATGTATTGGGAGATGGGTGACGGAACACAGATCGTCGAAACGTGGGTTGTAGATCACATTTATGCACCTGGAACATATGAAGCTTGTTGCTGGGTGGTGACTTCATTTTGTCATGATACGATGAGTGCTTGTATCGAAGTGACGATTGACGAAGTAGTGATAAATACGAATGAACACTTTGACGGAAATATTGAATTGGAAGTAAATATTTTTCCCTCACCCGTTAACGACATGTTGAACATTCAGCATACTGATGCGAGCAAAATTCATGCGATTCGCATTTGCGATCTTACCGGAAAAGTGATGCTGGAATACAAAGGGAACTTTCAGCAAATCAGCACTGCTGGTTGGAATTCCGGGATATATATAATTGAGTTCTCAGGGGAAGACGCTTCTGTACTTCGCAAGAAATTTATCAAGCGTTGAGGTTGTTTCTCCGTGAAATGACAACCATTCTCTTACTCCATAAAATTGGAGTCACTTTTGATTGCAGTGAAAATTTGATATAGAAATTTGCCGCCAATTGATGTGTCACAATTTTTATGTCACAATTATTTTGTGACAGCTTTTCCGGCATGAAATGAAGTGAATTGTCACTCTCTGAAGAATAGATTATTTCGTAATAATTGACATTTACGAACGACTAGAAAAACAAAGAAGCCGCCCTTGTGAGGCGGCTTCTAAAGTATGTTTTGGAAATGAAGCTTATTCAGCTACCACTTCGAACTTCACGATAGCTGAAACTTCTTTGTGTAGTTTCACCTTCGCTTCGTAGTTACCAAGCATTTTGATGTGTTCATCAGAGATGCTGATGCTCTTGCGGTCGATGCTGAAACCTTCCTTTGCAAGTGCTTCAGAAATCTGAATCGTGTTCACCGATCCGAAGATCTTACCTGTTTCAGAAGCTTTGGTACCGATTTTCAATGACAGTGCATTGAGTTTCTCTGCCAATTCCTGACCTTCAGCAAGGATCTTTGTCTCTTTGTGAGCGCGCTGCTTCAGGTTTTCAGCAAGCATTTTCTTGGTGCTTTCTGTTGCTGCAATTGCATATCCGCGTGGGATGAGGAAATTGCGTGCATAACCCGGCTTTACCTTAACGATCTCGTCTTTGGCGCCCAGCTTTTCGATGTTTGATTTTAATATTACGTCCATGATAATTTCCCTCGTACTTATTATTTCAACATATCTGCTACATAAGGCATCAGAGCCAGGTGACGTGCTTTCTTCACGGCCTGAGCTACTTTGCGCTGATACTTCAATGAAGTACCCGTGATGCGACGTGGCAGCAATTTTCCTTGTTCGTTACAAAGCTTTAGAAGGAAATCTCCGTCTTTGTAATCGATATATTTAATGCCGTGCTTTTTGAATCGGCAGTATTTCTCCTGCTTCGTTTCAATATCAATCGGGCTTAGATAACGTATTTCTTCGCTCATTTTTTCTGTTTTTGATAGTTAGAAGTTATGCTTCGGCTTTCGCTTCAGAAGGTTTTTCCTTTCTGTCTTTCGCTTTGTTGCGACGACTCTCAGCGTATGTCACATGGAATTTATCCATGGCAGTAGTGAGGAAACGCAGGATGCGCTCATCGCGGCGGAATTCAGTTTCGAAAGGTGTGATTACCTCTCCATCGGCTTCGAACTCAAACAGTTGATAGAATCCGGTCGTCTTCTTCTGGATAGGATATGCTAATTTTCTCAAGCCCCAGTTTTCCTCGTGCTTGAATTTAGCGCCCTTTCCTTTCAAAAACTTCCGGTACTTTTCTACTGCTTCCGCTGCCTGCTCTTCAGACAGCACGGGAGTCATAATGAAAACAGTCTCGTAACGGTTCATTGATTTTGAATTGTTTATAATTAAAAAATTGGAGCGCGAAAGTAGGGCAGGGAATCGTTTTTACAAAGCAACTTCGAATAAAAAACGAGTTGCTAATATTTAACAAGCTGTAATACAGGTGATTGAAGTTTCAAAATTGCTCATGGAAAATTCCCGACAATACACCCTGAGCGGCAATCGCGCTCAAATCACCAAATCTCAATCACAAATGGAGCCTACTCGCAAATAGTCCCGAACGCCGCCATAAAAGTGATCAGGTCCGCCACACCTACAATTCCATCAGCATTCAAATCAGCCGCACAGGTATTATTGAATATACAACTGCCATTGTCGCTGGTTGCATCGGGATTAAAGTTGGATGCATTCTGATAAGTGCAACCGGAAACGGGAGCGGGAATCGTTTGCGAAAGCGACGAACAAATCGGTTGTGCATTGATATCATCATCTGCGAAATTGATACAGAATCCACACATCACTCTTTTTAAAAAGCAACTGCTCAGTTTTACAATGTTGAGTTTAGGATAGGTGCAATGATTGGGTAACAGCGGTTGAGGCGCAGTGTGCAGCTCCGAACATTCGCCTGTAGATATACGCCTATTATGTATGGAATTTGAACCATAATAGTAAAGAAAGCCATTGCAGAAACAGGCTATAAGTGATCCTCCGTTGTAAGGAACAACACAATCGTTACTATCATGAAAACCGATGTAGGGAATATTCGTGTTGTTATCGAGAGCTTCAAGATTTGGCACTGCTCCGCATTGGTCAATGATTGCTTTTATTTGATATCCTCCGGGAAGGGTATTTCCGGAAGCATCCAAACTTCCGACTTCGGTACTGAAACCCGCAGATACCTGGGCATCGGCTTCTTCCTGATCCCAAAAAGTAGAATTCATAGCTGTGATGGATCCCGCGCTTTCACCGCTGATGAACATCCAGTTCTCATCAATTCCCCATTCTTCTCTATGATCAAATGCGAAGCGCAAAGCAGCTCGTGCATCTTGCACAGCACAATAGACGGCCTTTTGAAGATTTGATTCGAAGCAATTGAAGCATATCACATTGTCGCAATTCCAACCAAGACGATAGTTGACATTGGCCACGACAAATCCCCTTCTTGCAAACTCAAAACTTTCCGAAGCAAGTTCGTTTTTGTCACCTCCTGCAAATCCACCTCCATGAATGTTCAGTATAAAAGGTCTGTTCGCAATAGGGTCGATGTTTTGATTGGGAAAGTAAACATCCATTTTCAAGCTGGTGGACTGCCCTGTGAAGTAATGCGTTGCCACACCATATTCAATATTGCTTTGAATAATGATCTGCGCAGTATCAAAGATTGACACTTCTGAATATCTGTCGGAGATGCAATGTTGACCAATTGCATTGGAAAAAATCAGGAAGAGGCCAACACCGATAAGATATTTCATTTTGCAAAAATAGAGGTAGTGATGGAGCAAGTGAAGCGCATCATTTCGCATAGCGGCATCCGCGCATCACTTCACCTTATTGATCTGCTGATCTCCCTTCGCATCCGCATCCTGAATCATCTTATCGCCTTTCGCCTCGGCATCGACAACCAATTTATCTGCCTTCTGCCCTGCAAATGAATAGGCGTCATCTGCTTCCTTATTCGTTTTTTCAACGGCCTTGTTGTACGCGTTGTCGGCTTCCTTTTTCATCTTATCGGCTGCGATTTTGGCGGCTGCTTTCTCTAATGGATTCTTCGTTTTTCCAACGAGATCATCGGCTGCTTTGTAGGCTTCATTTTTTCCTTTTTGAGCAATTGCCGCACCTTGTTTCTTGGCATTGTCACGTTGGGTGGCTGCGTCGTTCATCAATTTGTCGCGCTGTGCTTTCGCTTCGTTTACGAGTCGTTCTTTTTCCGCCATTGCTTTTTCCAGGGCATCATTCTTAACATCGGTGAGTTGCTCTTTCACAACTTCTATTGCTTGCTCTTTCAGATTGGCTACTGCATCTGCTCCAAGTGCTTTACTGGTTACAGCCACTTTCGGATCAGTAACAGTACCAGTGATGATCGCTAACATATTAATGCTGTTGCCAATGGTGACGTTAGAGCCAAGCTTCTTGTTGATTTCACCCAACCACGAATTCGCCTGGTTCATTGCTCCCGCAGGAAATTTATCCATTGGGATGTCCATGTCAACATTGTAATTGATTGCTTGATCGAGCGTAGAGTATCCTGAAATCGTTGCCGGAACACCGTCAATTAGTTTCACTTTGAATGGATCAACATACACAGCTCCATCTTTTATTTTGAAGGAAACACTGATGTCTTTTATCGTTTGCGCTTGCTTCAGTTTGTCGAGGTTAATCTTGTCGGCGAGTTTCAGCAGCGGCTCAAAATCCTTGATGGTAACGCTCTTGGTGCTGAGTGCTCCGCCTCCATTCACTGTTGGATTGATCGGCATCATCTCCTGTGAAAGATCACACTTCATATTGAATTTCGTGGTGAAGAGTCCATTGCATGCCTTGGCTATCGGCGCCATTTTATCAATCGTGTTGAACTGATTCGCTGCTTTGTTGATGTCCATGTCTTTGATGTCGAACACAAAATCCATTTTCGGTTTGGTCAGATCCTGTGCATAATAATTACCACTCATGATCACAGTTCCATCGAGTACGTTCATAGATAGATTTCTCAACGTCGCGATTTTATCCTTCAATGTGATTTCACCCTTCACGTTGGTGATCTCATTCACATCATAAATCATTTTATTGAAAGAAGCATTCATATCGAAATCGATATTGCC
>JAYTOA010000114.1:0-23838 GCA_043748015.1 Flavobacteriales bacterium | reverse complement strand
GCGCAATCGAATTCAAAATTATTGATTGAGCAAGCCATCGCATACAAGCCGAACAGTGTTGTCATAGGCGATGAGTTAAAATACCAGGAAGTAAAAGATGCGTTGTGGTCGCACGACATAAAAGTGTATGCTGGTAAAGCTGCGTTGGTGCAGATTGTAGAGTCGGCAGAAATAGATCTTGTACTTACCGCACTTGTTGGTTACGCAGGATTGGAACCGACAATCAATGCCATCAAAAACAAAAAGCATATCGCGCTGGCGAATAAAGAAACGCTTGTAGCTGCGGGAGAATTGGTGACGACACTCGCGAAAGAAAACGCGGTGAACATTTATCCTGTGGACAGCGAGCACTCAGCGATTTTTCAATGCATGGCCGGTGAATGGCACAACAACATTGAGAAGATTTATCTCACCGCATCCGGTGGACCATTTCGCGGAAAGACAAGCGAAGAACTTGCACTTGTGACCAAGGCACAAGCATTGAAACATCCCAACTGGGACATGGGCGCTAAAATCACCATCGACTCCGCAACGCTTATGAACAAAGGCCTGGAAGTGATCGAAGCGAAATGGTTGTTTCATCTCAAGCCCGAACAAATTGATGTCATTGTACATCCGCAAAGCATCATACACAGCATCGTGCAATTTGAAGATGGCAGCATGAAAGCCCAGATGGGATTGCCCGATATGAAACTGCCGATACAATATGCGCTTGCATTTCCAACGCGATTGAAATCCGATTTTCCGCGCTTTGATTTCATGAAATATCCGTCGCTCACCTTCGAGCAGCCCGACAGAAAAACATTTCGTTGTTTGGATCTTGCGTTTGACGCCATGAAGAAAGGTGGCAATGCGCCATGTGTTTTGAATGCCGCCAATGAAGTAGCTGTTCAGCTTTTTCTTCAAGACAAAATTACATTCCCAGCTATTCCTGACTACGTAGAAAAAATCATGGCCAAAGTTGCATTCATCGAAAAGCCAACGTTGGAAGATTATGTGGAGAGTGATCGCGTGGCCCGTTTGTCGTAATTGACAATCTCCATCATCCATTTATAAGACTCATTCAAACCGCATCGAGTTAAATCGCTGTATGCAAAATCGGTTTAAGAAGGAGAGAAGATCTGTAGCCACTTTTTCCGTAGCCAAAAAAAGTGGCTACAAAAAAAGTGGCTACAAAAAGAAGATGCATCTTTTTGATGTCCTGCAATTTTTAGAATTGAATAAAAAAATATGCGACCATAATTTTCAGCAATTGTTGACGACTCATTCGCTTTGATGCGATCTGTATTGTTGTAAGTATGAGAGCAGAACGAAGAGTGTATTTTTCACTTCTCGATTTGTCCGAAAAATGAATACATCGAAAATCATTTCAGTGCATTCCGAAATTCTTTCCGCGTAGTTCTGCGAGAAATCATCCGCGTGAAACACCTGATTTTCCTGCGAATTTGAAAATAGTTTCATTTTTTTTATGGAATTTCAAACTTTACGGCATCTTTACAATCACAATGGCAAAAGCAAAAATCCAAACCCTTTAAATCACTTTACCGACAAAAAACCAAACCACACATTTTTGCACTTATTTACTTGACTTGCCACTGCTCCGGTGGAGCAGGTGATGTTCACCAGCGCATCACTTCTACTTTTTAGTTTGTGTTTTTCTGCGATCTATTCGCACATGACTTAAAGTTTACTTTAACCTTATTCAATTATTTTTATGAAACAATTTATTTCAAACCCATTCTTGCGAAATGTAAATTTCAAAAATAGAATTACCCCCCCCCCATATTTATTTTAAATTACTGATTATCACACTTTTATTTGGCATTTACTCTAACAAAGCGAACGCTCAATTGATTGCTACATTCCAAGGAACAGCACCAAGTCTACCTTGTACCTTCGATGGCACATTGTGTTGCGTGAGTATTTCTGGAACACCTGGAAGTGGCTATATTCCAGTTCTTCCATACACATGCACAATAACAAGTCCAGCTGGGACATACATTTACGCTCACCCTTGTTTTACGAATCTCACCGCTGGAACCTACACTATATTCATTCAAGACAACGCTGGTGCAACGGGTTCTGTTAATGCTTTCGTTCCACCCAGCCCCGACGGCCTACCACCATCAATGCTCGTGACAACAGTACCTGCAGGTTGTTCTGGGAGCAATGGCAGTGCGTGTGTAAATGTGAGTGGTGGAACCGGAAATGGATTTACCTACTCATGGGTAATGTATGATGCACCATACACATCATTCGGTACAGCAAGTTGTGCGACCGGACTCCCAATCGGACATTATGTACTAACCGTACATGATATTGGAATTCCGCTATGTTATTACTACCATGATGTCTACATTTATGAGGCATCAGCTGCCTTTACAGGCAGTGTTCTTCCAGCCACATGCACAAGCCCTTGTAACGGCTTCATTTCTCTCCAATTGCCCGGTGTCACTTTGCCAGCAACAATCTCATGGACCGGCACGTCAACTGGAAGTCAAGTTGCAACAACAAGTAATTCGATTATCAATGGTCTTTGCGCCGGAACATATCAAGTAACAGTTAGTAGTTTAGGATGTTCAAGCACTCAAACTTTTACTGTTGGCAATGACACTTTTGACATCACAATCACCGGTTGCAGCAATCCCATTTGGAATCCAGCATATTTTGGTGGGCAAACTGATGTAACGCTTGGTGGTAATCTAATCATAAACACGAGTGCGTGTTTGATCATCGAGGACATGACTATAAGACTGAAAGCAGGTAGACATATTACTGTGAAGTCCAAAGGCTCACTTACTTCTTCAAACTCAACTTACGACGCAGGTTGCGATGATACGTGGGCTGGATTTAGAATAGAAGCACTGGGTAACACACCTTGTGACGCCGCAATCAACAGAGGATTACTTGAATTGACAAATTGCACGGTGACACATGCAGACATCGGTATTGCCAATTATTCCATCACCAACCTTTTGCATGGTGGAAGAGCAACAGCCATCAATACTACATTTCTTAATAATCAGCGAGACCTAAACTTATTGAATTATTCAACAGCATTGAACGCAAGTGCTGATCAATACGGAGGTTTATTTCAAAATTGTGATTTTGTGACGACGGTAGTACCGCATGGCAATGCGACATTCAAACAGGTGCGTATTAACTTAAACACCATAAATGATGTGCGTTTTCTGGAATGCAACATGAGTAATACGGCACCCGGTTGGTTTGGAAATGGTTATCCTACGGGAGTCAGGTCCGATTTTGCTCAATTTCAATGGTTGGGAAACAACAATTCTGTGATAAGCGGCTATGGTCGAGGAATTCGAGCTGATGGCGACTATACCAATCCTACGTGTGGAGTTGGGTATACGGTTAGTAATGATGTCGTAGAATCAGAATTTTATTGTATTAGTTCTATTTTTATGAATAATGCTGTG
The DNA here is from genome assembly GCA_043748015.1 of Flavobacteriales bacterium. GTDB lineage: Bacteria > Bacteroidota > Bacteroidia > Flavobacteriales_D > Sanyastnellaceae > JAIBBG01. The sequence goes on along the minus strand of JAYTOA010000114.1, from coordinate 20,398 downwards.
CGATGTCAAATATATCTGAACGATATACACCCTCAACCAGCAATTTACCCTAGTCCTCCTTCATCGATTTATACCGGAATTCAAGTTCAAAACACCTCAACGCCAGCAGGTATGGAATTTCGGATTATTGATAATGACATAGAATTTATAGGTATCACAAACGTGCGCAGAGGGGTGGCCATTGAGCACACTCGTGGAGCAACCAACTACATTGTAAGAAATGATATCACCAACTGCAATGACGGTCTATTTCTTCTCGGACGCAACCGCAACGCAACTTCAACAGATGGCATGGGAGGCACACATTTCGAATGCAACGTATTTCATTCGTGTGCTCGTGACATAAATGTGACCTGCAGCACAGGTTGCTCAACTGCAGAAACCGGCGTTGCGAATAGACAAGAAAACACCTTCGGTAATTTTCCAGGACCGTATGGACTTTCTGCTGGTAATGATTTTACCGATAGCCAAAACGCGGGAAATGTTCAGGACGATATTAGTGCTGGAGTTGCTCCAGCCACGGGCACGATGAATGGATTTCATTACCGATATCATCCTGATGATTATCCAACTGTCAACTATGATGCGCCGAATGATTTGCCAAGGGAGTCTTCAGTTTATGATCCACTCATTCAGCCTTATCTGTCGGTGAATGCACCATTTAATATTGTAATTCCGCACAAGCAATTTGGTCAGGAAGCTCCGTTTTGTCTAAATGTCAGCTATGCAATACCTCTGTTCCCAATCATCCTTCAAAATTTGAATAGTGCAAAGGGAGACTATAATTCGTTACATACACTTTATGAAACATTATTAGATGGTGGCAACACAGAGGAATTAAAACAAAATGTGCTTGTTGCACAATATGCTCAGGCGATGAATTTGTATCAGTCGTTATTAGCTGAAAGTCCGGCGTTGAGTGAGGAAGTTATGATAGCTGCGATTCAAAAGGAAAATGAGTTACCAGCATCCTTACTTACAATGATTCTGGCTGCAAATCCATCCTCGGCCAAAAGTGCTCAAATCTGGAACGCCATTGAGATGCGCTCTATCCCGTTGGATAATTATCAAAAGGCGCAAATTAAATTAGGTTATAGCGTCACGACTCCAAAAGAAATGATGGAGGATGACATGGGGTTGATGATGGCAGGCATTGACGAGGCTATTCAGAATGCAATGCGCTATTTGGCAAACAATAATTCTACAGAAGGCATTGGCATGATAAGCGAACTTCTTGATCCTGCCATCTATGAGCACGATAGATCATTGGCTTATGTCGAAATGCAGTCAGGCGATTTTCAGAATGGAATGAATCGACTAAAATCCCTGGGAGAAAGACATGCAATCGATTCAGAACTATCGCAACATTTTATTGATTTGGCTCCGTTGATTCAGTTGCACCATGACGCAGTAAATCGTGAAATCCCTACACTTACCAGCGAAGAGAAAACTTTTTTGTTTGATATTCGCGACAATGACCCATGTGGATTGAGCAGATACGCCAATGATTTGTTGGTGTCTTATGGAAACGAAGAGTCTGTTGAAGTTGACTGTATTGAGCAGCGGTCTATGTTCAAACGTAAAGATGCCGAAACGCATCAAATCGTGTCGTTATTTCCTAATCCCGCGGATGCAGAATATAGTATTTTGCGCTTGGTTGAACCGGCACAAGGGGACATAACAATCAACCTCTATGGTGGTGATGGTAGTTTATTCGCTTCTTCGATAATGAAGTGTGGCCAGCGTGACTTTATCATTGACCTTACCAGTGTCGCGTCTGGTGTTTATCAAGTGAGGGTAACCTCTGACACTGTGAGCCAATCGCTCACGCTTATAAAACTTTAAAATAACCCGGTGGTTGCCATCTAACCTGTGGCAGCCACCTTTTTTCTATTCCTATGAAATTCATAATTAGCATTTCGTTTGTGCTTTCTTGTGTAACGGCATTCGGTCAATACGAATATTTTAATAATGTTTACATCGGTCTGAATGGTGGCCCATTCATGTTCGATGTTTTTGTGAGTGACCCGGGATACCTTAGTGTTGGGCTCAAAGCCGGCGGTCTGGAATGGAGAAGTGTTGATCAATTTGGAAGCACGATAGAAAATTCAAGTCTGGAGGAAGATGACCACTCCTTTTACGTTGGTGACAATCCTCGCGACTGTTTAATAAAATGTTCCTCTGGATATATTACAAGTTTCGATTCATTGTATGGCCCAGAATGTTCAACAGCAACGCACATTTCGGGTTGTGTCTTTTTGAACAACTCATTCCAGGAGCAATGGCATCATACCTTTTCTCAATGGAATGTTTGCGATACCCTAGAAAACTGGACATCATCCTTTTGTCATGTTGATGATTCAACATTTGCCATGCTGAGCTCATTCTTCTATGCAAACGGTCAACCTTTCCACCCGGATAGCTCTGGCTGGCGCATTACACGGATGAAGTACAGCACTGGTGAAGTGCTTGAAGACCATGCAATGGTCCAGCCAAATCATATTTACGCTATGAGGCAAATACGATACGTAGCCGGAAATTATTTTATACTTGGATATGCTGTTCCTTTTCAAGGCACAACACAAAATCCTGGAGATGAACAAACACTCATTTACAAAGTTTCTCCTAATGGAGATATACTCGGCCAAGTTGAACTAGGCAATCCAAATCACTGTTACGAGCGATATCCACAAATGGAAGTTACCAACGATGATAAACTATTGATTTTTTATGATTACTGCATTGATATGTACCCAAATCCTTTTTCTGAAGGTTGGTTTAAGCACATTTCGCCGCGTCATGTTCAATTGAATCCAATTGATATGCAACTCACAGATGAAATTGTCTATTCCCTTCCAAATGATGATCAATGGCTTGGCGGCATCAGCCATATTTGTGTCGTAGTTGATGCTAACTCCGATTACCTCGTGAATGACTTTTATACATCACATGATGCTGAAATTCCAACAATCGAAAATGCTCTTTATCATGGAAATGTTATTACTAAGTTCAACCAAATGGGCGAGATTATTTGGCAACAGCAATACTTTTCAGATGATTATGGCGCACCATATTATTCCAATACCGCCCTTTACGATATGATCCAAACACCTGATGGAGGTTACTTGTGCACTGGCGTTTCATACAACGATTTTGACCAAAAACATTGGCTCTTGAAAATCGACAACTGCGGCTACGAACAACCCTCTGGCTGCCCCGCCGTTGTTGGTGTCGATGAAAACAACATACCTCTTCAACTCCAACTCTGGCCCAATCCTTTTTACAACTTACTCAAAGCCGTGTTGCCACAAAATGCGTCGCGTGTTTTTATCACAGACATGACCGGAAGAATTGTGCATGAAGAAAAAGTGTATTACCCCAATCAGCAATTTGATGTGTCGCAACTGGCAACGGGTGTTTACCTCTTCAATGTGGAATGTGATGATGGAAGGGTGTTGGGTGAAAGGGTGGTGAAACGATAATTGAGCATCAAACTAGATCGTCATAATATCCTTGTCCTTCGCTTGAATCAGCTCATCAATTTTTCTGTTGAAGCGATCCGTGATTTCTTGCACCTTGGCCTCACCTGCCTTGGCTTCGTCCTCGGGTAGTCCGTCTTTTTGTGCAACCTTGATAAAGTCAAGTGCATCTTTTCGCGCATTGCGCAAACCCACTTTCGCATGTTCGCCTTCGGCATGTGCGCGCTTGGTGAGATCCTTTCTGCGTTCTTCAGTGAGCATGGGAACATTTAGTATGATGACTTCGCCGTTGTTCTGCGGATTCAATCCGAGATTGGCTTCCATGATGGCCTTTGAAATTTTATCCAGCATTCCCTTTTCCCAAGGTTGAACGGTGATGGTGCGTGGATCAGGTGTGAGAATATTCGCCACGTTTTTGAGCAATGTCGGTGCGCCGTAATAATCCATCTTCACGCCATCGAGCATCATCGGAGATGCCTTTCCTGCGCGGACTTTAGACAATTCTGTCTCCAGATGATCAATGCTTTTCTGCATTGCATCGGTGGCTTCATCCAAAGCCATTTTCACTTCTTCACTCATAACATGGATTTAAAAACGGGTAACGAAAATAGTTCAGAAAAGTAAAAGACAAAAGTTCAAAAGCTCACCAGCGTTCCGATACCGTCGCCCTGCGCCACTTTCCTGAGGTTGCCCTTCTGATTCATATTGAAAACGATGATGGGTAATTTGTTCTCATTGCAAAGCGTGAACGCGGTCATGTCCATTACCTTCAAATCTTTTTCGAAAACTTCCGAAAAAGAAATGTGATCGTACTTCACAGCATCAGGATTTTTCTCCGGGTCGGCATTGTAGATTCCATCCACACGCGTTCCTTTTAAGATCACATCGCAATCCATTTCAATGGCGCGAAGAGAAGCTGCAGTATCAGTTGTGAAGTATGGATTTCCTGTTCCGGCGCCGAAGATGACAACTCTACCTTTCTCCAGATGACGCACAGCGCGGCGCTTGATAAAAGGTTCGGCGATGGTTTTCATTTCAATGGCACTTTGAAGTCGAGTGTAAACACCGATGCTTTCCAGTGCGCTTTGCAACGCCATGCTATTGATCATCGTCGCGAGCATTCCCATGTAATCACCTTGCGTGCGTTCCATTCCGCCCTCTTCAGCTTGCACACCACGGAAGATATTACCACCTCCGATAACGATGGCCACTTGCACACCGGCGCTCCATACATCTTTGATTTCGTTGGCGTATTGAATGAGGCGATTGTTGTCAATGCCGAATTGTTTGTCGCCCATGAGCGCCTCGCCGCTCACTTTTAGAAGAATGCGTTTGTACTTCATTACAGGCGGTAAATGTAATCGGGTGAGACATTAAAAAGCAAATTGATGTAGTGTAATTCTATATGAAATGAATTAGGAGCCGCAAGGTGTGGCAACAGCGTGAACAGCAGTCAGAAGGTTGTGTATTCTCAAATAAGCCTGCCTTCATCGGGTAGGTATTGGGTACAAGGTATTGGGTATTGGGGTGTTGAAGGCGCTCTGAAACAGTTGAATTCATTGCGTATGCAGAAACTGCTATACACATGCAATCAAAAACTTCAAATTCAGAAACAGTAATAATTCACTGCTAATAGACTATTGAGCAAGTACAGAAGAAGCGTCGCGATACAAGGCGGCGGTGTTCATGATCATCACGGGAATTGCAGCTTCGTTGGTGATGATTTTTTGTTCGCTGTCCATACCAAAAGCATGCACCAGTCGCTCCTCTGCAGAATTCAAGACGCAGATCAAATCAATTTCTGCATATCGCGCATATTTGAGCAGCTCCTTTACAAAACTGCCGGACGAAGCATCTGTCACAACAGTTTTATAGCTGATGCCTTTTTCTTCGAGGAAGCCTTCAGCATAGCTAGTATTTCTTGCCAATTGATTGTGCAGGTATTCATCTGTTTCCTTAGGGGAAATGAGATGCACTTCCGATTTGAAACGCAATGCTACTTCGCTTGCTATTTTCAGTTTTTGTTTTGTGTCACGGTGAAGATCCAATGGGACAAGCAGTTTGGAAACATTAGCGCTCCGAGTCGTAGCAGCTTGAATAATGATCATGGGCACTTTACTTTCGGTAATAATGCGCAAAGCGTTGCTTCCAACAATGAATTGCATGCCTTGCAAACCGTGTGTTCCCATGACAATCATCTCAGCATTTTCCTTATCAGCAACATGGGGAATGTCATCGAAAATATTTCCAACATGAACCAGCGCGTGAACAGGCCTTCCGCTGGAAATTGAAAACTCATGAGCCTGAGCATCCAGTTTTGCCTTTGCCGCAATCTCTTCGCCTTTGCTCTTCACTATGTGCAGTAAATGAACGACGCTGTCTGTTGCATTGGCAAGTTCGCAGCCATACTTAATCGCTACTGCAGAAACCGGAGTGAAATCAGAAGGAACAATAATTTTTCGCATAAAATCTAGGTAATGAAAAATGAATACAACGCGAAAATGACGCATTTTAATCGTGATTCACTCAATTACATTAAAAAAAAGCTATTTCCAACCAGTCTTTGGCGAAATAAAAATGAAACCTCCGATTGAATTGGAATAAGTCAAGCGACACTTCACTTCAAGACAGTGCATCCTTTACTTCTTTACGTTGAAAACATATCGATCAGAACCTGAGGCAGCACCATCAATCACATCCGTGAATTTGATGACAGCAAATCTGTGTTGCACAGTGTCATATTCAGTAATGAGAATATCATCGACCTGAATATTCGAAATGTACGCTTGAGCTGATGCCACGGGGAAATTTCCACTTGCTGTGATCTGACTTGCTTGTGCGTAATTGAATGCATTGTTGCGAACGAATTTGATTCCTGAAGGTGAACCCACCGTCCTGGACATCACACCATCATCCGTGATGTCACTTTCCGTCAAATGAATGGATTCAGCATTCGGATTACTCGAGAGATTCATAAAGGTGAGACTATCGAAATTGAAGGCGTTGTTTCCCGACATGTTGAATGGCGTGAACAATTCATACCCGGTTGTTTCGACGAGATAGAGTGATGTGAGTACATTGATGGTTCGCTCAGAACTTGCTTCCCGACCGACGGCATCGACGATTGTAAACTTCAAGGTAACCAGCGGCGCGCCGCTTGGCACTGTGTAGTAAAATTCAAACGATCTGTCCTGACCGAACACAACGGTGTCCTTGAGGCTGAATGAAGCACCACCCAGCTGTTGTTGACTGATACTGAATCGACGCAGTTCGTTGTCACCGGCAATACCGCGAACAGTGAATGTGACAGACGCACCGGCATTGAAGTCCATAGAAGCCAGGCCTGGCTGTACAGAAATGGTTGGGCCTTTTTCTTCAACTTTTTTGCATGCCACCATTGTTACAATGACCGTCACGGCAAAAAGGGCCAGCGCCATGTAAATAGGTCTCATGGGATGGAGTTGAGCGGGAATTCCTGGGTATTTTGATTTCATCGGTTATCACTAAAAACGAAAATTACGAAAAAAGGTTCGCAACGCAGATTTGAGCATGAAGGTAAATCAACATTCAATACCCCGCTAACTCGAATGTGGATTAACCGTGTTCACCGAGCGCAGAATAAATTTCAGGCATGTAGGTCATTACTTTTGCAGCCTCCTAGCGAGTATAGAATATGACGATTGATAAAAAAATAAGGCTGCGTTTTGCTCCAAGTCCCACCGGACCGCTACACATAGGTGGCGTGCGCACAGCGCTTTACAATTATCTGTTTGCAAAAAAACATGGAGGAGACTTTATTCTGAGAATTGAAGATACAGATCAAGCAAGATTTGTTCCCGGTGCTGAGGAATACATCATTGAAGCATTAAAATGGTGCGGAATCACTCCAAACGAAGGCATTGGATTCGGCGATGGCCCTTATTCGCCATATCGCCAGAGTGAACGCAAAGCGATGTACAGGCAATACGCTGATCAAATGATTGCGAGTGGTCATGCATATTATGCTTTCGATACACAGGAAGAAATGGAAGCGATGCGCAAAACAGCAGAATCGAATAAATCCAACTTTTCTTATGACGCATCGATACGCATGAGCTTGAAAAATTCCCTTTCGATGAGCAAAGAAGAAGTGGATAAAAATATCGCTACTCAAGTACCCTATGTCATTCGTTTAAAAGTTCTTCAAGGGGAAGAAATCGTGATCAATGATCTTATACGTGGCGAAGTGCAGTTTCTTTCAGACATTGTAGATGATAAAGTTCTGCTGAAAAGCGATGGCATGCCGACCTATCATTTTGCCCATATCATAGATGATTATTTGATGAAGATCACGCATGCTGTTCGAGGTGAAGAATGGCTGCCAAGTGCCCCGGCACATATTCTTATATACAAATATCTCGGATGGGAAAATGATATGCCGCTTTACGCGCATCTGCCTTTATTGCTGAAGCCTGATGGCAATGGCAAATTGAGCAAGCGTGATGGCGATCGATTGGGTTTTCCTGTTTTTCCGCTCGATTGGAATGATCCTGCGACTGGAGAAAAATCAAGTGGATATCGTGAGCGAGGATACTCGGCAGACGCGTTTGTAAACATGCTCGCCTTTCTTGGTTGGAATCCGGGAACAGAACAAGAAATATTTTCACTGGAGGAACTTTGTTCAGCTTTTTCGTTCGAACATATTCACAAAGCCGGAGCGAAATTCGATCCGGAAAAAGCGCGTTGGTTCAACGAGCAATACCTGCGTGCAATGTCTGACATTGAAATTGCGAGTCATATTGGTCCGATGGTTCGCAAAGCATTCAATTTTGAGAATCATGATCATCGATTGAATCAGGACTACCTCATAAAAGCGGCGAGTCTTCTAAAGCCCCGCGTTCAATTTGCACATGAGATGATTGAAGTGGGCGACTATCTTTTCGTTGCGCCTTCGCAATACGATGCTCAAGTGATAGAGAAAAAATGGAAAGATGGTTGTGGCGCATTCTTTACCGAGCTCGCTGAAAAATTTCAGTTGATGAACTCGTTCGACGAAGCAGATATTGACGCAACTTTCAAAGCGACTGCCGTGACACATCAGTTCAAACCGGGAGATGTGTTGCAATTGCTAAGAGTGATCATCAGTGGTCAGGCCGGTGGTGCAGACCTTTTGGGTATGATTTCATTATTGGGAAAACAAGAATGCATTTCGCGCATCAACAATGCATTGGCATTCATTAAAAAATAATTGAAGAAAGAAATGGAAATAGAAAAAGCACCTAATTTTCTGGAAGACATCATTGCAGAGGACATCAAAAACAGAAAGCATGGTGGTAGAGTATTGACGCGCTTTCCACCAGAGCCAAATGGCTATCTGCACATTGGACATGCAACTGCGATATGTCTGAATTTCGGTCTTGCAAAAAAATTCGGAGGAAAAACAAACCTTCGTTTCGACGATACAAATCCTGTAACGGAAGACACTGAATATGTTGATAGCATCAAGCACGATATTAAGTGGTTGGGTTTTGAATGGGCAGGTGAATTTTACGCCAGCGATTACTTCGAAAAAATGTATGCGTTCGCTACAACCCTTATCGAACAAGGACTTGCGTATGTCGATGATCTCTCAGCGGAGGAAATTGCCAAGTTAAAAGGAACACCGACAGAAGCAGGTAAACCTTCGCCTTTCCGAGCAAGAAGCGTTGAAGAAAATCTTGATCTTTTTGCAAGAATGCGCGCCGGAGAATTCAAGGATGGTGAAAAAACTTTGCGAGCAAAAATTGACATGTCATCACCGAACATGCATTTGCGTGATCCGTTGATGTATCGCATCAAGCACGCACATCACCACAGAACAGGCAACGACTGGTGCATTTATCCGATGTATGATTTTGCACATGGACAAAGTGATTCAATTGAAGAGATTACACATTCCATTTGCACATTGGAGTTTGAAGTACACAAACCACTTTACAACTGGTTCATTGAGAAGCTTGGAATTTTCCCAAGTCAGCAATATGAATTTGCGCGAAGAAATCTCAATTACACGGTGATGAGTAAACGCAAGTTGATGCAACTTGTAAATGAGAAACACGTGAATGGCTGGGACGATCCTCGCATGCCCACTGTAAGCGGATTGCGTCGCCGAGGTTATACACCGGAGAGCATTCGCAGATTCTGTGATCTCACGGGAATAGCACGCCGAGAAAATGTAATTGACGTTGGGTTACTCGAGTTTTGCATTCGAGAAGAGCTGAATAAAACAGCGACGAGAAGAATGGTCGTTCTCAATCCTGTGAAGTTGATCATTGACAATTACGAAGAAGGAAAAGTGGAAATGCTTCACGGAGAGAACAATCCTGAAATGGAAGGTGGCGGCGGAACGCGTGAGATTCCTTTCAGCAAAGAATTGTGGATAGAACGAGAAGACTTCATGGAAGAACCTCCGAAGAAATTTTTCCGTCTTGGTCCGGGATTAATGGTTCGTTTGAAAAACGCCTACATCGTGAAGTGCGAATCATTCGTGAAAGATGACAGCGGAAACGTCACTGAGATTCATTGCTCCTACTTTCCTGAGAGTCGCAGCGGCGCGGATACCAGCGGCATCAATGTAAAAGGCACGATGCATTTCGTGTGTGCCAATCACGCAGTTCCTGTTCAGGTAAATCTTTACGACAGACTATTCAAAGTAGAAAACCCTTCTGCGGAAGAAGGCGATTTCAAATCGTATATCAATGAGAACAGTTTGAATGTGATTCAGACAGCTTATGCAGAAAATGTTTTGAAAAGCACTGTAGCAGGAGATAAATTTCAGTTCATACGACTGGGATATTTCACAGCAGATAAAGATTCGACATCAGACAAAATTATTTTCAATAGAACAGTTACGTTGAAAGATTCTTGGGCGAAGGAATCAAAAAAGGATTGATACGAAATTTTACAGATGAACAAAATCACGCTCAACAATATTCAGGCCTACGGCTATCATGGCTGTTGGGATGAAGAAGCTATCATCGGCGGTGAGTATCGAATCGATGTAGAAATCAACACGAATTTTTCTCTTGCTGCTATTCATGATGAGTTGAGTAAGACTATAGATTATGTTGCAGTGAAGGAAATAGTATATCGCGAAATGGCGATTCGATCAAAGCTGATTGAAAACGTCGCGCATAGAATTCTCGAATCCATCAAAAAGGAATTGAGAGGAATTATTTCCATCAGTGTAAAAGTGACAAAACTCAACGCGCCGATGGGCGGACAAGTCGAGAGTGTGACAGTAGAAATTGACGGTTGAGATCAAACAGAAGCATCAAGCAATCATTCGCACAGGAAAATTTACACGTAGCGGTTATTTGACTTTGCGAATACCTGTCATTCGCGATGCAAAGAAATCAACCATGTTGGTATCAATGTTCAATATCTGATAATCGACATATGGAAAATTTCCGTTGGCGATTACAAAGCCATCGACATTTTCCACTCTAGAATCGGGTAAATAGAGCATAAATTTTCGTGAAGTCAAAGCATGCTCTTCCACAAATCGCCAGTTTCTTCTGTCATGAATCAAATTGAGAGATTCCACTTTTCCTTGAGAATAGATAGGAAGTGTATAACAATCCATAAAACATTCCACACATTGTTTATTGTAAACCACCAGATCGACATCGAATTCACTGCAAGTTGAAATAATTCTGTTGTTTCGTTCCTCGAGATCATGAATAGAAGAAACAATCACGCCTTTGTCGTGGTAGTTAACGACTTCATCCACATAGCCCTCAATCCTTTGATATCTCAATGTGGTCGCTAAAATGGCGATGCCACAAAAAATAATTCCCAACCAAACATTTTTAATCGGTGGCCAATCCTTTGACCACGCGTTCAACGCCATCGCACCGATAAAAATAAAAGTCAAAATGGCACCGATATACATTCTTCCCCCGTGAAAAAAAATAGTTGGCAACTCCTCATGCACTCTTTGAAAACCCATGGTGAGAATGATCATCAAAACAAAGAAGAAGCAGACTAGCAATCCCGTTTTCATTCTCTTCATGATGAAAACAAATGCACTTAAGGCAAACACCAACCAAAAAAACCAAGAGAAGAAGAAGAAAAATTTATCCATGTGAAGCAAGCCTTCTTTCATAAGATGCCAGTCATACAAATAAGAAGGTTTTACATGATAAACAAATGTTGGATGTGTCGCATAAAAAGCGACAACAACAATTTTGTAGACAGAACCCAAGGTCACACCGAAAACGATATGCTTCCAATTGCGCATCCACATTTCCCATTCAAAAAGTAGCAACGTCATTGGAGCAGAAAACATAACTGAATTTGGATTCACCCAAAATCCCAACGAAGCAAAAAGAAACCAGAGAAGAATTTTTCTTTCCGGAAAACGCATGCAGAAATAATATCCCAACGCGACGACGAAAACTCCGGTAATAAAACCTCGAGGCAAAGAAGTCACCAGCTGAAACGAATCAGGCATGATCACCGGAACTATCATCAGAAAGTAGCTACCGGGAAAATTTCGCTGACGAAAAAATGCAATTGCACTCAGAATAAAAATTAGCGCGAACATGGTGAACGTCGCCAATGGCAAAGCCTTAGAGCAATGCATTCCGCACCACAAAAATGGCACTGCGAAATAAGCTTCGAGATTTGTGTTGTAATTCTGTCCGTAAAAACACGGCTCATGAAATTTCAATTGAGCTGCTTCATAAGCAGCATTCCACAATGTACACTGATCGTGATCGGTATATTTCCAATTGAAATTGACGAGTCCAGAAACTCTATCAAATAGAAATACGACAATCAGTAACAAGAGAATTGCACGATGAACACTTATTGAAGTTGGCATCCTCATTGGTTGTAAGAATGCTCGACTATTTCAATTTATCGGGGATAACCAATTTACCGGCAGTCTTTGTAATGACTTCTTCCACCGTCACATCAGGCGCGAGTTCGATAAGATGAAAAGCGCCATCCTTCACATCGAAAACGCCTAGATCACTCACGATCATTTTTACACAACGAACACCAGTGAGTGGTAATGTGCAGGCAGGCAACAACTTTGAATTTCCAGCTTTATCACAATGTTGCATAGCGACAATAATATTTTTTGCAGAAGCAACAAGATCCATCGCTCCGCCCATTCCCTTCACCATTTTCCCCGGCACTTTCCAATTGGCGATGTCGCCGTTCTCACTCACTTCCATAGCACCAAGAATGGTAAGATCCACTTTCTGCGAGCGGATCATTCCGAAACTCATGGCACTGTCGAAAAAAACCGACCCGGGCAAAGTGGTGATGGTTTGCTTTCCGGCGTTGATGAGATCGGCGTCTTCCTCTCCTTCGAAAGGAAAAGGACCCATTCCCAATAAACCATTTTCAGATTGAAGTTCCACCTCGATACCTTCGGGTAAATAATTCGCAACAAGAGTGGGAATGCCAATACCAAGATTGACATACATACCATCCTTCACTTCTTGCGCGATACGTTTCGCTATTCCAATCTTATCGAGACTCATACTTTGTAGTTCTATTTGACGTAAACAATTATTGCAATCAATCCCTCTTGCGCACTGTTACTTGTTCAATTCGTTTTTCATAATTCACCCCTTGAAAAATTCTGTGGACATAAATTCCTGGTAGGTGAATCTGATCAGGATCGAGTTCACCGGGCTGCACCAACTCTTCCACTTCGACAATTGTAATTTTTCCGGCCATGGCCATCAGTGGATTGAAATTTCTTGAGGTCGCTTTAAAAACAAGATTGCCTTTGGTATCACCTTTCCAGGCTTTCACCAATGCAAAATCCGCCTTGAAAGCGCGTTCCATTAAATATTCTTTGCCGTCAAAGTTGCGCACTTCCTTTCCAATAGCCACTTCTGTACCCACACCTGCGGGTGTGAATATCGCAGGCATACCATAACCTGCAGCAAGACATCGCGTTGCTAAAGTTCCTTGCGGAATGAGTTCGACATCGAGTTCACCACTCAACATTTGTCGTTCAAATTCTGCGTTTTCACCAACATATGAAGAGATCATTTTCTTCACTTGTTTTTTCTTTAGTAGCAAACCAAGGCCAAAATCATCGACGCCAGCGTTATTTGAAATACAAGTGAGGTCTTTCACGCCCATCACCGCAAGCTGTGAAATACAGTTCTCCGGAATGCCGCACAAACCAAAGCCTCCGAGCATTAGCATCATTCCGTCTTTGATGTCGCGACAAGCATCTTCGGCATTCTTTACTACTTTATAAATTGGCATGATAAAAAATCTTAAGGATTAATGTCTGTTGAATCTGCATCCGCCGGAATAAACTCATCTGTTTCTTTTGGCAAACCTTGAACATTGGCAGGCGTCAATTCCGTGTCTCTATCACCTTCACCAAACAGGCTATCAAAATCATCACCGCCATAAAAATTTCCAGGAACGGCGTTAGAACCTCTTTTACAGCCGGGTGGTGGAGTGAAATCACTTGTGGAAATATTCAATGAAGCATCTGCATAAACTTTCTTCATGAAATAACCGTAAATCGGCAAGCCTGTGTTGGCGCCTTGCCCAAGAGCAGTGCTTGAAAATCTTACAGTAGGATCTTGTGCGCCCACCCAAACACCTGTCACCAGATCCGGTGTGAGACCAATAAACCATCCGTCTGTATTGTTTTGAGTGGTGCCTGTTTTGCCCGCAGTTGGATAATTGATGCCGCCATACGGTTTACCCGGATTACGCAGACGAACACCTGTTCCGCTTCCGCAACTTCCATCAACAACAGCTTTCATCATTGTGAGCATATCATATGCTGCGCAAGGATCGAGTGCTTGTTCCACTTCCGGTTCAGGCTCATAAATGGCAGTTCCGTTTTTATCCTCAACCCGAAGAATAAAAGTTGGCTTGATGTAAACACCATTGTTGACGAAAGAACCAAGTGCACCCACCATTTCATAAAGCGGAATATTCGCAGCACCGAGTGCAATAGGACCTACAGGATCGAGATAAGACTTGATACCTAAACGACGCGCGAGTTTGATGATATTATCAATTCCATATTGCTGCGCAAGTCGCGCTGAAACAGTATTTACTGAATTGGCAAGAGCGCATTTCATGCTATACATTCCGTAGCCACCACCACTATTTTGTGGACACCACGCACCCCAACAAAACTTTGTGCCATCCACCTGATCACTTGGATTTTTTCCCATCCTCAAGGCTGTTGCATAAACCAAAGGTTTGAAAGTGGAACCCACTTGTCGGGCAGATTGATAAACATTATCGAACTTGAAACTCTTGAAATCAATACCGCCAACCCATGCCTTCACGTGTCCACTGCGCGGATCAACAGACATCATACTTGCATGCAAAATTCCCTTGTTGTATTTGATGCTATCGAGAGGAGAAAGCAATGTATCCACAGGACCTTGGTGACTGTAAAGCTTCATCTTAACCGGAGTATCGAAATCCTTTTCAATTTCTTTTTCAGTCAATGCCGGCCAATCATAACCACAACCTCCCTTCTCTTCATCGCAATGAAAACCATCGCCTTCTTTCGCTTTTTTCTTTACAATATAAAAAGCCGGACGACCACAATCAGGACAAAGTTTTCCGGAATGAATTTTATGTCGTTCGCTCGTTTCAATGGCGCGATTCATAATGGCATCTTTGTCCTTCTCTTTGATGCCATTGTAGAATGGAAAATTCCCTTTCTTTCTTCTGCTAAGATCTTTTGTGAATGCAGGTTGCAATTCCTTCTTAAGATGTTCTTCAACCGCCCATTCCGCATACTTCTGCATACTCATATCGATGGTGGTATACACTTTCAAACCATCTCGATAAATATCATAAGGTTGACCATCGGCTTTTGTGTATTTAAAATTCCCTTTGTCATCCTTTTGCTTGAGGATCGTTTCAAGTTCAGAGCGGAGAACTTCTCTGAAATAAGGCGCAAGACCTTCATCGTGACTCATTCTCTGAAACTCGATTCCCAGAGGGAGCACTCTAAGTGAGTCATACTCAAGATCGGTAATAAATCCATACTTCGCCATTTGATTGAGAACAACCTCCCTTCTTTTAGTGACAAGCGTATCGCGCTTAATTGGGTTGAAGTAAGATGAATTCTTCAGCATGCCAACAAGCATCGCGGACTGTTCAATATTCAAAGAATCAGGAGCTATGTTGAAATAAATGTGAGCAGCGGACTTGATCCCAACAGCTTGATTTAAAAAGTCATACTGATTCAGATAAAGTGCAATGATTTCATCCTTGGTATAGAGTCTTTCAATGCGACAAGCAATGATCCATTCTCTCACTTTTTGAAAAATCCTTTTAACAATGAAAACATTCGAATAGTTCTCGGTAAACTGCATTTTGGCAAGCTGCTGCGTGATTGTACTACCACCGCCACTTCTACCTGCACTGAATACTGCGCGAAATAATCCAAAATAATCAACGCCACTGTGTTCGCGAAAACGCACGTCCTCAGTGGACAACAATGCGTTAACGAGATGCGGTGGAAGCTCACTGAACTTTGCATCAGATCGATTTTCCTTGTAGTAGGCGCCAAGTGATTTGCCATCGGTGGCGATCACTTGTGTTGCGAGATTGATCTTTGGATTTGCAAGGGCATCAACATCCGGTAGACCACTTGCCATTGCAGAAAGTATTACCAGTATGATCGCTACCAGAGGCATGAGTGCGAGAATCCACAATCTGCGGCTCCATTTGCTTTTCTTGGGTGTTTTCGTGGCCATTAAAGTTCGAACGTTGAAAGGTCAAAAATATTCGCCAATCAGGTAATTGGAGTGTTTTATCAAAAAGTAGCATCCACAATGGCTCGTTAGCAGCGAGAAATCGAAGCTAATCAACTCATTCGGGACCTAAGATGAAATCCTAAAACACTCTTCAGGACATTATGATACAGAACGCTGAAAATGTTCATACACAACACGCGCCAGCTTCTTGCTGATAATCTTCTCAAGATCCTCAAGCGAAGCTTCCTTGACTGCGTTCACAGTTTTAAAATGAATAATCAACGATTGCGTCGTTCGCATCCCGATTCCTTTGATCTCTGTGAGCTCAGAACGAATAGCGTCATTGCTTCGGCGATTTCTGTGTTTGGTAATACTGAATCTATGAGCTTCATCTCTCAACTGTTGTATGAGTTTGAGTGTTTCGCTTCTTTTGTCGAGATAAATGGGCAGAGAATCACCCGGAAAATAAATTTCCTCCAGGCGTTTGGCAATTCCAATGATGGCAACTTTTCCGCGAATACCTAAATCATCCAGACTTTCCAAGGCTGAGCTCAATTGACCTTTACCACCGTCGATAATGATGAGTTGTGGCAATGCCTCTTCTTCATCAATCATTCTGCGATAACGCCGAAAAACGACTTCCTTCATAGTACCGAAATCGTCGGGACCAATGACCGTTTTCGGAATAAAAGTTCTGTAATCAGCTTTCGAGGGTTTTGCGTTCTTGAAAACAACACAAGCACTTACAGGATTTGTTCCCTGGATATTGGAGTTATCGAAACACTCGATATGTCGTGGTAAATCCAACAGATGTAAATCCTTTTGCATCGTCTCCATTACGCGGATGGCGTGACGTTCAGGATCGACTAATTCCAACTGTTTTTGCGCATCGAGCATGTAATGCGTGCTATTGCGTTGAGACAAATCGAGCAGTTTCCTTTTATCTCCACGTTGTGGAACATGTATATCAACACCCGGAATTTCAATTTCAAGTTCCAAAGGAAGAAAAATCTCTGTCGAAGAACTGTGAAATTTTTCACGTATGTCAATGACGGCAAACTCGAGTAATTCAACGTCGGATTCGTCCATTTTCTTTTTCAGCTCGCAAGTATATCCCTGCACAATCACACCATTGGATATCTTCATGTAATTCACATAACCTGCATGTGGATCACTTGCAATGGTGAAGACATCTACATTGTGAATACCGGGATTGACGATAGTGCTCTTCGCTTGAAAGTTTTCCAGCACTTCAATCTTTTCTTTGAGTTGATGCGCTTCTTCGAACTCATACTTCCCTGCGTGTTCCGCTAACAGCAATTTCAATTCTTTGATGAGATCGGAATAATTTCCTTTCAATATTTTGCGGATACTGTCAACATTGGAATCGTAATTCTCTGCAGATTGTTTCGCTTCGCATGGCCCTAAACAATTTCCAAGATGATATTCAAGACAGACTTTGAATTTTCCGGCTTGAATATTTTTTTGAGTGAGCAACAAAGAGCAAGTGCGAATAGGATAAAGTTTTTTGATCAAACCCAAAACGGTGTGCATGGTTTTCACCGAAGCGTAGGGCCCGTGATATTCCGAGCCGTCCTTGATGAATTGTCGCGTCGGGAAAATTCGCGGAAAATCTTCCTTCTTGATTACAATACTTGGATACGTCTTGTCATCTTTCAGATTGATATTGTATCGTGGTCTGTATTTTTTGATGAGTGAATTTTCCAGCAGCAGCGCATCCAATTCGGTTTCTACGACGATGATTTTGATGTCAGCTATTTTTTTTACAAGGAGTGATGTCTTTCCACTTTCATGCTTCTGCTTATTGAAATAACTACTCACTCGACTCTTCAAACTCTTTGCCTTACCTACGTACAGGATATTTCCTTCCGCGTCATAGTACTGATAAACACCCGGTTTATGCGGTAGCGACTTAAGGAGTAATTCTATGTTGGGCGGTGTTTCCAGAAGAGACAAAGAAAAAGCAAAACAGTTAAAACAGCTTCAAAATTGGATACTTTGCGTAGTCAGCACCACTTAGATTGATCAAGATCAAATTGCATGTGAAAGATCGTGATACATGCAAGTGAACGCGAGGCAAGGCATACATTCGCCACGATGAATCTCGTCACAGGCGCCACAGGCATGCTAGGTACACACCTTATGATTGAACTACTTTCAAGGGGAGAGCGCGTGCGTGGACTCAAACGAGAAGAAAGCGATTTGACAATTGTGAAAAGCGTATTCGATTCTGAGCAACAAGCGGCACTATTTGAAAACATAGAATGGGTTGTTGGTGAGGTGTTGGATTCAGATTCGCTTATAGAAGCCATGCAAGGCTGTGAATCTGTTTATCACTGTGCCGCAATAGTTTCTTATCACTCCGCCGATAGAGCGCAGATGTACAAAGTCAACATTGAAGGAACCGCCAATGTGGTGAACGCTTCACTCGATTCTAAAATTTCGAAATTGTGTTTTGTAAGTTCCATTTCTTCATTGGGAAAAGCGAGCAATCAATGGCTGGATGAGGAAAGTGAATGGAGAGAATCCAAATACAACACACATTACGCTATTAGCAAAAATCTTTCTGAAATGGAGGTTTGGCGTGGCGTACAGGAAGGTTTGAGCGCCATCATCGTCAATCCCGGAATCATCATTGGCCCTGGAGATTACAACCGAAGCAGCGGAAGTTTATTCAAGACATTGTATGAAGGACTTGCCTATTATCCGGCAGGCGGAACCGGATTCATTGGCATTGACGATTGTGTTTCGATGATGGCAGACTTGATGAAAAATGATCTCAGTGGAGAGCGCTACATCCTTGTCTCAGAGAATAAGACAATGAAAGAAGTTTTCGATGAAATTTCCGAAGCACTTTCGAAACCGAAGCCACAAAAGGAGGCCACACCTTTCATCTTAAAAGTGGCCTGTGCGGCTGCCTGGTTGAAAGAAAAAATCACCGGAAAAAAAGCGGTGATTACAAGAGAGAACATTCAAAATTCCCAGGTTCAATTTTTCTATCAAAACAAAAAAGTACAAGAAGCACTCGGTAGATCGTTCACACCTGTGCGCGATTCAATTTTGAAAACGGCAGCACATTTCAAAAAATATGCAGTGCATCAATGATTGTCGGGAACTGGAAGCTTACTGTTGATAGAATCCAGAGTGACAGTATTTAGCAAACGATTGATTGAGTCTTGTTCTGTTTGCATGATGGTGACCTTATTGATCACATCGTCTTCAATTTCCATCATGAGATTAAGGTCGTCAAAGTAGAAAGCATAACTCGTAAGAAAACGGTCGCGCGAGATGCCATGATCTGAGAAGAGCTTTATATAGTATGAATCAATCTTAAAAGCGGAAGAATCCACCTTTGCATATCGCGAGGTATACGCACCTTCAAGAAGTCGAATGTCCTTTAGTATGTCGGCGAATTGCTCTTTACCAATGAGATCAACGGGCTGTTTTTTCTGCTCCTTTGCAGTGCAGGAAAACAAACCAAAAACGAATATGACGATATAGAATTTTCTCATTACCTGTTAAACGACAAACGCTCACCGCGAGACTGATCTATTATTTCTCCATTATCATATACAAGGTTTCCATTAACGAAAGTTTTCATGACACGACTTTGAAATTTTTGACCTTCAAAAGGTGACCAACCACATTTATACAAAATATTATCTGAAGCGACGGTCCATGGATTGTTCAAATCCACAAGCACAAGATCAGCAGCATAACCTTCGCGAATAAAACCGCGCTTTTCAATCTGAAACATATCCGCCACATTGTGTGCTGTCTTAGTTACAATCTTCTCTAATGAAAAAACACCTTGATGATATAGCTCCAAAAGCGCCACCAACGCATGCTGTACCAATGGTCCACCGCTTGGACTTTTAAAATAACTCTGTGATTTTTCTTCTTTGGTATGCGGCGCGTGATCAGTTGCAATCACATCGATGCGATTATCGTTGATTGCAGCGCGCACTGCATTGCGATCATTCAATGTCTTGACAGCGGGATTCCACTTAATCAAATTTCCTTTGGTTTCATAATCTTCATTGGTAAACCAGAGGTGATGCACACAAGCTTCAGCAGTGATACGCTTTTCTTTGAGCGGAATATCATTGCGAAAAAGTTCAATCTCACGCGCAGTGCTGATGTGCAAAATGTGTAAACGCG
>JAYTOA010000113.1:0-22350 GCA_043748015.1 Flavobacteriales bacterium | reverse complement strand
GTATTGATCACGGTAATAATGATACTTGCGCGTGTTGTAATCGATAAACACCACGCATGTGGCGATTCCGGCGTAGACCACAGGAACCTTCCAGTATTTTCTTGCGAATGACCCTTCCTTTTTGTTGCCGTTGTAAATCTGCCCAGCACCTGGAATGATCGCTGAATAGAGCGTCGCTCGCAGTGGTGAATGCGGTTGTGTGTGCCAGCGCGAACTAAATTTTTTCCGGAAATCTGTCTTGAATTGAGATGTATCAGGTGCGTAAATGCTGTCATTTTTCGACATCAAACTATCCGTCTGGGAAAACCCGGAAAAGGAAAGACAAAAGCAGAGTAGCAGTAACAATGAAATTTTCACATTAACGCACAAAAAAGGAGTACATGTAATCTGCACTCCTTTGATATTATTGTTCTGTTGGGAAAAATTCACGGCCAAATTTACTTACCGCGAAGCTTTCTACAATTCGAGCATGTCTACTATTCGCTGTAGATCATCATCCGTTGCAAACGGAATTGACAATTTACCAAGGCCATGCTCATTGCGATCGAGCTTGGCTTTCTTGCCAAATTTCAAGCGAAGATCTGCCTGCATCTTTTGAAATTCAAGAGGTAGAATCGTCTTCTCTGTCTTGAATAATTTCGGTGCATCGTCTTCTTTCGCCATTTCTTCTACACGCCGAACACTGAGGTCCTTCTCAAGAATCAACTTATAGATTTTCAATTGTTTTGACTCAGGCTCGGTGTTGATGAGCGCTCGAGCATGTCCCATTGAAATACGCTTCTCGATAATTCCCACTTGAATTTCCGGTGGAAGTTTCAGAAGTCGCACGTAGTTTGTCACTGTTGTTCTGTCCTTTCCAACGCGATCTGCAAGTTTCTCGGTGGTGAGTTTGCATTCGTGCATCAAACGCTTGTAGCTGATCGCAATCTCAATAGCGTTCAGGTTTTCACGCTGAATGTTCTCCACCAATGCCATCTCAAGCATGGCCTGATCATTCGCAACGCGCACATACACAGGAACCTCATCAATTCCGGCCATTTGCGACGCGCGGAAACGACGCTCACCACTGATTATCTGGAATTTTTGTGCCGAAATTTTACGTACAGTAATCGGTTGTATCAGTCCGAGTTCTTTGATGCTCTGCGAAAGCTCATGCATTGCGCTCATCTCAAACTCTTGCCGTGGCTGAAATGGATTTGCTTCTATCTGCGAAATGCGCAACATTGAAATTGGTCCGGCAACGTTGCCAATCTCTTCCGATGTTTTCACATCCGCAACTTCCGTGTCTTTCGACTTTGCAGGCCTATTGACAACAACTTGTTCTCTAATATTTTGTGGTGCGCTTTCTAAAAGCGCGCTGAGTCCTCTTCCCAGTGCCGGTTTCTTAGCCATTCTCTATGTTGATGTATTTGTCGTCGTTGGTCATTTTCGTCATTTCATTCTTCTGCAGAATTTCTCGTGCCAGGTTCAGATAGTTCACAGAACCTTTGCAACTTGCATCGTGCATCAAAATGGTTTGCCCGAAACTTGGCGCTTCACCCAAAGTCGTATTACGGTGAATGATAGTGTCGAACACCATTTCCTGGAAGTGAATCTTCACTTCTTCCACCACCTGATTGCTAAGGCGTAAACGTGAATCGTACATCGTTAGTAGAATTCCTTCAATGGTGAGATCTGTATTGAGTTTCTGCTGAACGATCTTAATGGTATTGAGCAATTTGCCAAGACCTTCAAGAGCGAAGTACTCGCATTGTACAGGAACGATTACTGCATCTGACGCGGTGAGGGCGTTCACAGTAACAAGTCCGAGCGAAGGCGAACAATCCACAATGATGAAATCATATTCATTGCGCAATTTCGCCATCGCTGTACGCATCATGTATTCGCGATTGGGAACATTGATCAATTCAATCTCAGCACCCACAAGGTCGATGTGAGATGGAATGAGGTCAAGATTCGGATTATCTGTAGCTAGAATCAACTCTTTTGGGTCAATCTCATTCACGAGACATTCATAAATACCCGCCTTGATATTCTTCGGGTCAATACCTACACCGCTGGTAGCGTTGGCTTGCGGATCTGCATCCACGAGTAGTGTTTTGTACTCGAGTACGCCCAAAGCTGCGGCCAGATTGATGGCTGTTGTTGTTTTGCCTACACCACCTTTCTGGTTGGCGATTGTGATTATTTTACCCATTTATTTTTATTGTCTTGGTTGATATACTCAATTCAAATGAAAATTTACATGTCGTAAGTCTTGCCTATTTCCGGCAGTGTTAAAGTCATTCCAGCCTTTGCAAACTTCTCTACCGATCGGATGTGATCGATGCGGATGTATGGAAAGGTATCGATGTGCATGGCAGTAATATTATTGCACTTCACAAATTCTGCAGCAATCAGCGCATCCTCAATTCCCATCGTGAAGTTGTCTCCTACACATAATAATGCGCGTTCCAATTTCTGATATGTCCCGATCAATTGCATATCCAGGTGTAACGCCGTGTCACCTGAATAGTAAAAACTTTTTCCTTCTCCACTAACAACAAAGCCAACGGAAGCTCCGCCATAAGTGCCATCCGGTAAAACGCTGCTGTGAACAGCATTCACCAACTTCACTTTGAACTTCCCGAAATCCCATTGCCCACCGACATTCATCGGGTGGTATTTGAGTTTCTTTCCTCCGAAATATGTTGCAATCTCAAAATTGGAGATGATTGTTGCATCGTTGTTCCGTGTGATCAATTCAGCATCTGCCACATGATCGAAATGTCCGTGTGAAAGCATTACGTAATCACACTTTATACTGTTCACATCCACTGCTTTAGCCAGTTCATTGGGAGAAATGTAAGGGTCGAAAACTATCCGGACGCCATCTATTTCTACCATAAAACTACTGTGTCCGTAGTAGGTGTATTTCATATCGGTCGGTGACGAAAGTATAGTGAAACAAGGTGTTTCACGGTTTCACACATGCCAAAGTTGTACACACGGTGATTGTGGAAATGACGTTGATAAGTTTAGTACTCAATCTGAGAATGAATTGATTGAATGCGTTTTTACCCGATTCACTCATCTTCATTTTGCCCTATTCTGCCGTTTTGTGTTGAAAAATGAATTTACCAGCGACACCTATTTGATGGGTTGCAGCCTTGAACCAAATCAAGTTACTGTTGTTTGGATACCTCTTAGCTTTGTCAAACAATATGGTAACAGTAATCGCCTCCACCAATCGTCCCGAGAGTTTGACAGAAATTGTTGCTCAGAAGTATTTTGCTTTGGTGAAATCCAAAGAATCGGACGCGAAGTATTTCTCATTACAACAGCTCACTACCAATTTTTTTCATCCTAATATGTATGAAAAAAAGGATGAATCCCTCATTGCTTTGGTTGAAGAATTTATTGCTCCTTCCGACAAACTCGTTTTCATAATTCCCGAATACAATGGCAGTTACCCAGGAATACTTAAATGTTTCCTTGACATGGTTCATCCCAAGTATTTTCGAGAAAAAAAGGCCGGTATCATCGGTATTTCTGACGGACATGCGGGCAATCTTCGAGGACAAGAACATCTCAATGGCGTACTTCAACATTTGAGAATGCTCGTTCATTTTGCACAACCAAAACTTTCTGATATCAACAAAATGATGAACGATGATCTGGAGATAGTAGATGAACGCGTGCTTCGATTGCTTCATGATCACGCCGAAAGGATGATCAATTTCTGATAGACAAGAGCCTATTCATTATGTGGCCTTCTGATAGGCGCAACAAACTGTCGATCTTCTGTCAACCATTGTGGTGTTTGAATGGAAATCACATGGATTGGTTTGGTAACATTAACGGAGTGAACAACACCCCGAGGCACTTGAACAAAATCACCAGCCTTTACATTGAAAATGCTCTCGCCTAATTCCATCTGACCTTCGCCTTCAAGAAAATAGAGACATTCGGTATGACTGGTGTGAAAATGATGTTTCACTCCGCCTTTTAACCATAGATGAAAAGTCGTGCACAAACTATCGTCAGCGATTTTTTCCACAAAAGTGCTCTCCCATTCAGATCCCGGCATTCTTCCTGGAAGATTCTCGACTTTCTGTGCGGAACAATGGTCACAAGAGGTTGTGATTGCTATGATGATAAACAAACTGTAATAAACCGATTTGTGCATGAGGGTTAGAATTTCTCCAAAAATACCGGAGGAAAGGAACTGCAAAGCATTTTTAGATTTGAAGAATTGAGTCAGAGGCGCAAGCAGTGCAAAGGAGCGAGCTTCAAACCTCAAATTACCAAATCAGAAAACACAAATTCTCGCCCTCAGATTAATACAAAAAAAAAAGAGGCTGTCCAATTATGGACAGCCTCAGTTAAAGGAAATAGATTTTCGACAGGTATTTATTTTCCGGAAGCCATATAGTATGGCTGAGCCAATTCATAGAATTTTTCTTTAGCGCGCTCGGTGTATTCAACATCCCAAACCATGTCACCATTTTTGAATGAGCATTTGGCGAAAGGAACGTGACACAGGGCCAGCATTTCTTCGTCTTCCACTTTCTTAAAAAGTGAAACATCCGTGAGGCATTTCATTGCTGCGTCTGTTTCAGGGAACTGAACGTTACGGCAATCTACCTCAAAACTTTTGCAGAAGAATCCGTCTTTCTCGAAGGTGACATTGTACTTCGCTCCTGACTCAAGCAATACCGCATAGAATCCTGATTCACGACCGCTGACGGTGTTAATCAGTACGTCACCCTGATAGACATACACTGTGACATTGCGCAATTTCTCCGGATTTTTTTGTTTCCTGGATTTTTTGGCATCGCCGGATGGATCCACAAAAATGCCCTCTTCAACATATCCATAAAACAACACTTGTGGAGTTTGCGCCATGGCATACATTCCAATTAATAGGAACAAAGTGGCTAAATGTAATTTTTTCATTGTCAGACGGAGTTAATCTTATCCTTTAAACTCCAGGGCAACAACAAAGGTTACATTTTGATTAAAATTTCCTAAAAATGAGTCTATTCGTGATCTCTCACTTGCAACTTTTCCTCCGGAATTACAACGTCTTTCGCCAATGAGTCTTTAACTGATTGATCCATTCCGGATATGAATTTGGTTAGATCCGGTTGTCCGGCATCCACCCATGCTGTATACCAATAGCTGCCAACCGAGATGACCGCAGTACGCATGCGGCGCTCCACTTGTCCATCGAGCATGCGACTGTATTCACGACTGTATTCTGCGGAATAAACTTTCATATTCATCTGACCTCGTGTTTCATATGAATACTTCAGGTCTTCTGGAAAACGTGCGTTGAGTTCGCGCTCAAAACCAAGCACTGAATCAACAGCAGCGAAGCTTTCCTCTACACGATCCCATATATAATTCGATGTAGACTTCACATAAAACGATTTCCCAACAAAAAAGTCGTAGTCATCAATGTAAAGTTCTACCAACCGACTTTCCCAGAAACCATGAATTCCACGCTGATTGGTCTTTTGTCCATTGTAGTTACTCGTTGTATGAAGTGGTACATGTGAGTCGCCTATATAATGCCCCAACTCTGCAGACAATCTCAGTATTTTGGCGATATCACCCGACTTGAAAGCCTGAGTCAATCTGGAAGTAACGTTGTAGACATTCCACGGTGCTATCCCGTGTGCGCGAAGGGAGTCTTCGCTGAATTTCGCCACAGCATCTGTCCAGCGGCGGGGAACATTGTCAAAAGGGTAGGGGAATTCCGCAGTGATGTATCGATCCATATCGATATAATGACATTCCGCTTCACCCTTTACGCCATTGCGTCTTTTGTCCGGATCAACAGAATGTTCGATGAGGTAATCCATGTTCGCTTTGTAAAACCCGAACATCTCTTTTGGCAATGTATAAATGGCCAATTCGTTGATTTTCTTGTGGCCAAAAAATCCCCAGCTAGCATTGTCACCGGGACAATTGTGATCTGAGCTGATTATCTTGTTCGTGAATGAAAGCGAGCTGCAAGCCAATGCAACCAAGACAATCCAGGAAGTCATTAAATAATTTATTCTGAAAAAGCTTCTCTTCATTTAGTAAGATTCACATTAATCTTTTCCACTTCTCTTTTTTGCTTCGAAACAAAATCCAGCTTCTCCAATACTCCATCTTTCAAAATGGGTATACATGGAACTGAGTTCAAGGTTAGGCAATACTTCACATCTTTTTGAATATTGAGTTTGATAAGTCTTCTTCTATGAGATGACGAACGAAGAAAACTCCAAAGATGTTCTTTGGCCGAGCGATAAATAAATTTAGCTGCGACAGTGCTGTCCTCATTGCTGCGAAAAGCGCGTGTTTCTAAAAGAATATCGGCGATAGCTCCTCCGCAAATGGTGTCTTCAAGGTTCACTTTGTCTTTCCAACCCGAAGCGAGAATCAAAGTGTTCTGATGCTTCTCGATGAGATATTCGCAAAGAATATCAAGATTGTTGAGACAACCAATGACCACCAATTTTTTTCCACTGGCAATCTGAATGGCTTTGGTACCATTGGTAGTTGTGAGCACTACAGTTTTGCCTTTCATTTCCGGATTCATGTATGCGTACGGAGAATTTCCAAACTCAAATCCTTCAACTACCTGACCGTCGCGTTCGGCACCGGCAATAAAACCCTGCGCCTGATATGCCCTGGCTTCTTCCACTGAAGATACTGGAATAATTTTATCCACGCCATAGTGCAAAGCAGTAGTGATGGCGCTTGTTGCCCTGAGCACATCTATCACAACAACAACGTCAAAATCCTCCTGATACAAATGGTATTGCGAAGGAGAATAACAGACTTCAACTAGTTTACGATCTTGTAGGGAATGCATAATCAATCCGGGTGGGTATTACCGAAGGCGCAAAGTAATTCAGATAGCGGTAAAAATTCAAAGATTCAATATTCAAAATTCAAAAACCGTTTGTAAGACTCGCGCGTAGAACATTTCAATACTCCATTCCTCTGTTCCTCCAATCCTCCGTGTTAAAACGCTGCATAATTTAAAGATTCAAAAACCGTTCGCAAGACTCGAGCTTAGAACGTTTCAATACTCAATTCCCCCAATCCTTCCATTCTCAGTGGTAAAACATGCCTTGATTCAAAAGGAATCGACATTCTGAAAATTGCCGCATTGCTCAAGAACACTTGGAAGTATGTCCAACAGCTCAGGGATCAATTCACCCGTTGGATAAATCACCATATCTCAACTCACAAATCGCAAATAAAAAAAACCGCCTCATATCTGAAGCGGTTTCCGGTCAATGAAGGTTAAGCAAAAAACCCTCGTGAGTCCAAATGTAAAGAAAATTACTTCTGTACAACAATTGTTTTTGTTTTCTGTACTCCTTTTTGGATGAGCACAGCTTTGTAAGTGCCTGCCGCCAGGTCTTGTTTAATCGTAACACGATTGCCGGAAATCACAGCATCGGCAGATATATTGTGTGATCCAACCAGTTTTCCATTCATGTCAATGATGTCGATGCGAGTAGCAATTTGCTTTACATCGATATTATTGAATTGGATATTCAAAAGGTTATCTCGAAGCGGATTGGGGAAAACATCCCAGCTGATGTCTTTCGCTCCAGGTGTTTCAATGGAATTTGTATTTGTTGGAGAAGCAGCGTCGTACTGGCAACAGCCATTATCAAAAGATGCCTCTAAATTATAATTACTCGCTTTAGCATCTGTGCATCCGAAAATCACTGCTTGTTCAGTTGTAAATGAAACTCCCGGTGTTCTCCATGCATTCAACGGCTCATTCCATCCCTGCAGATTTACTGTTCCGCTAACAACACCTGTCGTCGTAAACTGCGCTATCAAAACTAGTCCGTTTGCATCACGCGAACACTTAGCGTCTGTTGGTAAAAGAAACCAACCGCCGTTATTAGCGAAGAGATTTCCGGAAGCGTCAAGCGTTGAAAAATCAACACCAATGTCCCACATATTGTTACCGGCATTGTCACTATAACCGAGCGTGATCCAAGAATCGTAACGCGCCGTTGGATCAAGGTCAATCAAAGCCTGATTGGTTTGTTCAGCACTATATCCTGCATACTGATGCTGGAAAAGTGGAGCAGTACTTTGAATAGTCATTGGATTAGCCTGATCGCCATAAACAATATGAAGTGATTGTTGCGCATTCGGCAGCAAAGCATAAACTCTATAAGTCGATCCGGCAACTATTTCGCCATTGTCGACGCGTTCAACGATGAGTTGCACATCTGCAGACTTCATCGAAAAACTCATGGCAAATACAGCTATAATGAGTATTGATTTTTTCATCTTGTAAGTTGAAATTTAGTTGTTTCAAAAATTAGTTCCACAAGTGTAGGAAGTAATTTTCATACTTCAAGATAGCTCTCCACATTTTTTTGAACCGAATTGGAAAGCCTCATACCACGGAATCGCTAGGTGAGAATTCAACTTTTCGATTCACATTCCTATGTTTCCTTTATTTGAGATGAATCTAATTATTAATCATTCCCTTAAAAGCCTCATTCTTATTGCGCAAATCATGTCCTGATTCATAGTAGGATTTCAAATTCATCAGATAAAACGACCATCCCGAATCACATCCAAGCCTGATCCTTTGCTTTGATTCATCATCGGTTGGAATATTTGTTTGGGTAAGTTCAACCAGCACATAATCATCCACTGTTTTTAGTTTAACATCTACAAGACATTCTCCTGCAAACGTAAATTGAATATGATCGCTTCCATTGACTGAAATGATTTTTCCTCTTTCAACAACATCATATAAAAACCAGCTCCAGGCATACGAGTATCCACCAGCAATCAAAGCCTGCTTATCGACCGTCTTACCATTGCCATCACCGTAATCCGCATTGCTCAGAAACCATTTTTCAATGCCTGAAGCAGAAGTCCAAGCATTGTAGATGTCTTTTATGTCGGCCTTTACGGCAATTCTTTTCGTGAATTTTGTCCAATCGAAATTTCTCATAATGCAATATTAACTCATTTCAAAACGCCGGATAAAATGATTCCAATGCACAAAGTGGGATAAATGAAAATCATGAATATTTCAAAATTAGAACGACATGATCCAATGCATTCTCAATCGTATGAAAATAATTTTTTCCATTGTAAATACGTTACAATCTCACGTTGCTGCTTTGCTGAAATTTAATAAACATGACAGCTACAAACTTTTCTTTTATCACCCCAAGACCCGTTTCTCCGGTGATCTTCGATGCATCACAATCATTGATGGACATCCTTCGCAACCATCGCTTCGTTGAAGTTCCGGGACTTTCCGGTATAACTTCCAATGGTGTTCGCAGTTATCAAAAAGGTGTCAACTACTTCTT
The DNA here is from genome assembly GCA_043748015.1 of Flavobacteriales bacterium. Classification (GTDB taxonomy): domain Bacteria; phylum Bacteroidota; class Bacteroidia; order Flavobacteriales_D; family Sanyastnellaceae; genus JAIBBG01. Next base: position 13,003 of record JAYTOA010000113.1, on the reverse strand, counting down.
CCGCAAACATGGTCAATGCACTATCAATTTTCTCAAAGATGGTCGCGTTCATGTTTTGCACGGTCCAATTGCGTTGTGGAATCTTCATGATTTTCTGACCACTGATGAAGTGCGAATACTCATCGCCTTCTCAACGCTTGGAGAAGAACATCAGGATATTATGAGAACGTACATGGCTCCTCGTTGTAGAAAATACGCAGACGTTGTCAATCACTTGCCCACTTTTACTGTGGATTGGAAGAGCGATTTTATGATGGCTTATACGAAAGTTGACGTGTGAATGGGGTTTAATAAGTCAATGATTAATGGCCCTTCGTGTGACTTCTGTCACCTGACCTAAGAATTATTTCGAGTAAATTTCGCTTGTGAAAAATCGATTATACCTCGCTCTTATCATTTTCTTCACCGCCTCTTGTGGGACCGACCGTGAATCTGTAAAGCCTTATGTGGGCACTATTACTGAATCTGTCTATGCATCAGGTAAAGTGAAAGCCATTGATCAATACAATGTTTACTCAACTGTAACGGGCATTTTGCAATCCATCAAAGTCGCACCCGGTGATTCGGTGAAGGAAGGTGACACGCTTTTTATATTGGAAAACAAGTCACCGCAATTGAACAGCGAAAGTGCTTTGGCTGCGTTGGAACTGAGTCGTGAGAATGCTGCGGCAAATAGTCAGTTGCTTCGCGAAATTGAACTCAATGTTTCTGTTGCGAAAGAAAAATTCGAACTTGACTCTTCACTCTATATGAGGCAAAAGGAATTGTGGCAAAAGGAAATAGGCTCGCAACTGGAGTTAGAACAAAGACAACTCGCATACAAAAGCTCATCCGCAGCTTTCGAAAGCGCTAAAAGCAAACTTGCTCAGGTGAAATCGCAAGTGTCTACAGAGTTAAAACGTGCCGGATTGAACTATGATATTACGCGAAAAGGTGCCAATGATTTCATTATAAGAAGCCTGATAATGGGTAAGGTGTTCGATGTAATGAAGGATAAGAATGAACTCGTTAGTCCACAAACGCCGCTCGCAGTCCTTGGTAAAGCAAACGTTTATGAATTGGAACTGGAAGTCGATGAATATAATATCTTGAAAATTCAACCAGGTCAGAAGGTTTATGTTACAATGGACAGCTATAAGGGAAAAGTGTTCAACGCTACGGTCCGTAGCTTCAATCCTATAATGAATGAACGCAGCAGAACTTTCACTGTTTACGCGGATTTTGAAGCAACTCCGGACTTGCTCTTTCCCAACCTCACGGTAGAAACAAATATTGTTATTTCGGAAAAAGAAAATGCGATTACGATTCCGTTGAAATTTCTCTCCAAAGACAACACTGTTTTCATAGGCAAGAGTGAATCAAAATCAGTAAAAACGGGATTGAGAGATTATCAAAAGGTGGAAATTCTCGATGGTGTCGACGCCAATCAATTATTATACTTACCTCCCGCTAAATGAAGCAGAAGCTTAATTTCCAGATCGCATTGGGATTGCTGAAGGCAAGGATAAAACAATCATTGGTCGCCGCAATTGGAGTGACGTTCGGTATTGCAATGTTCATTACGCTCATCAGTTTTATGACTGGCTTAAACAAGCTTCTTGACGGCCTTATCATCAATAGGACAGCGCATGTCAGACTTTACAATGAGATCAAACCCGCACAGTTTCAACCAATTCAAATCGCTGAGCAGGACCATCAGCATTTCATTCGATCTATTCAACCAAAAGATCATGGTAAAGAAATCTATAATGCTCGGAACATAATTGATCTCGTAAAACTCGACAATAGAGTAGAAGGCGTTGCTCCGAAAATTATCACACCGGTTTTCTTCAATGCAGGAACTATTGAAATCTCTGGGTTGATCAATGGAGTGGATGCATCGGAGGAAAACAGACTATTTCAATTTTCAGACAATGTGTTGACCGGAAATTTTATTGATCTCGACAACGTCACCAATAGTGTTTTTCTTGGAAATGGTCTCGCCGATAAAATGATGGTTGGACTTGGCGATATGGTAAGTGTAACGACAAACCGCGGTGATCTTGCGACTTTGAAAGTGGTGGGTATTTTTCAAGTTGGCTTGATTGACTTTGACAATTCGCAAAGTTTTGCCTCTATGGAGACGGTGCAGAAACTCATAGGACAAAACGCCGGATACATCACAGATATTCAAATCAAACTCAAGGATATCATGCTTGCTCCGGAAGTAGCGCTTGAATATAGTAAGACTTTTGGTGTGGATTCAATCGACATACAAACTGCGAATGCACAATTTGAAACAGGAAGCGATGTACGCATGACCATTTCCTATGCAGTCGGCATCACTCTATTAATAGTTGCAGGATTCGGTATTTATAATATCCTGAATATGCTTATTTACGAGAAGATGGATTCAATTGCAATTCTCAAAGCAACAGGATTCGCAGGGAATGACGTTAAAGCCATTTTTATCAGCCTATCCATGGTAATTGGAATTGTTGGAGGAATTTTCGGATTGCTGCTGGGATACACATTATCCGTGATCGTCGACAATATTCCCTTCATCACGCCGGCATTGCCACGTTTGAAAACATTCCCTGTGAACTACAATCCTGTTTACTATGTGATAGGTATTGTATTCGCACTTGCCACAACGTATATCGCCGGTTTATTTCCGGCACGAAAGGCCGCAGAAGTTGATCCAGTCGCAATCATTAGAGGGAAATGACAATGGAAAACATAGTGCTAGAGACCAAAGCAATTACTAAGTACTTCCACGTACCAGCGAAATTTGCTGTGTTGAAAGACATTTCAATTTCCATCAAGCGAGGTGAGTTTGTTTCAATTGTGGGTAAATCGGGTTGTGGAAAAAGCACTTTACTATATGTGCTCAGTACAATGGATACTGATTACGAAGGTGATCTCATCCTAGATGGAAAATCATTAAAAGGTGGAAGCAATAAACGTCTTGCTCATATCCGCAATGAGAAGATAGGCTTCGTTTTTCAGTTTCATTATTTACTCACTGAATTCAACGTTTTGCGCAATGTGATGATGCCTGGATTGAAGCTGGGCAATTGTAGTGTTGAGGAAATTGAACATCGCGCCATGCAAAGATTGAAATCGCTAGGTGTTGCTGATCAAGCATTGAAATTGCCGAATCAGCTAAGTGGAGGTCAGAAACAACGCGTTGCCATAGCCCGTTCTATCATCAATGATCCAATCATTGTTATGAGTGATGAACCAACGGGTAATCTGGACAGTCAGAACAGTGATCTTGTTTATGATATATTCAAGCAACTAGCCCATGAGTATGGTCAGACCATGATGGTTGTAACCCACGACAGTGATTTCGCCGCTAAGACAGATCGTATCATCGAGATGGAAGATGGGAGGATACTCTATTCTTAAATTTTTCAAGCGCATAAAAAAAACAGGAGAATTCTTCCCCTGTTTTTTATATTTCATATGTAAACCTTTTAAGCCAACTCTTCTTCTAGCATATGCTTGTGCTCTGCAATCACTTCGTCTTGAATACCTGGCGGCACCGCTGCATACTCCGCAAAACGAGAAGTGAAAGAAGCTTTTCCTTGCGTGATTGATCGCAGCGTCGTTGTGTACTTATGCAAACTGGCTTGCGGCACTCTCGCTATTATGCGCGTATTCTGTCCTGTGCTGTCCATACCCATGATAATAGCTCTTCGCTGTTGAAGATCTTTGATTACATCTCCAGTTACATCATTCGGCGCAAGCACTTCGAGTTCAGAAATCGGCTCCAGCAATTTTGGCATTGCATTGTGAAATGCTTCCTTGAAAGCAAGTTGACCGGCAATTTGAAATGAAATATCATTGCTGTCAACGTCATGCATTTTCCCATCATAGAGCATCACGCGCAAATCGCGAACATAACTTCCTGTCAACGGACCGTGTTCCATTTTGTGCATAATTCCCTTGAGCACTGATGGAATAAATCGGGTATCAATCGCACCACCAACTATGCAATTGTAAAAGACCAATTTGCCACCCCAATCGAGATCTATTTCGTCTTTATGTCGAAGTGTGAATCCCGTTGGTTCAGCCATTCCCTCATACCATGGTTCAATTTTAATATGCACCTCGCCAAACTGACCTGATCCTCCGCTTTGCTTTTTGTGACGGTAAGTAGCGTTCGCTGCGCGCTGTATTGTTTCGCGATATGGAATCTTTGGTTTGTCAAAACTCACATCCATATTATATACTTTCTCCATTGTCCACTTAGTTGTTGCAAGATGAAGTTCACCTTGACAGTGGAGGAGGAGCTGCTTCAATTCCTGGTTGTGTTCGTATTGAAGTGTCGGATCTTGCTCATGGATTTTCTTGAGCACTTCACCAAGTCGTTCATCATCCTTTTTGCTGTTAGCCTTAATCACTACAGTCATTCTTGGAGAAGGGAATTCAATAGGCTGAATTTTCAACTCACCTGCAAGTGCGTGAAGCGTATCGTTGGTGTCGGTATTCTTTAATTTCAACGTAGCGCCAATATCACCTGCCTTGAGCACTTCCACCGGATTCCGGTTATGGCCATCCATCACATATAATTGATTGATGGTTTCCATTGCATGCGTGGTGCTGTTTTTTAACTGCGCGCCTTTCTTCAATTCGCCGCTCAAAACTTTAAAATAAGAGAGTTTGCCAAGATTGGGTTCGTGTTCGGTTCTAAACACGAAAAGTATCGCCGGACCATTTGGTGAGTATTTAATTTCACTACCGTCTTCAGTAATTTCCGGCTTTAATTCATTGGCGCTCGGCGCCACATTGTCAATGAATCCCATCAATCTTCCGCTGCCCATATTCTTCAATGCTGAAAGACAAAACACAGGGAATACTTCATGATTGAGCATGCCAATGTGAAGTCCTTTTCGCAATTCATCTTCGTCGAGATTTCCCTTTTCAAAAAAAAGTTCCATTAAATTTTCATCATTCTCTGCCGCTTTTTCTACCAGAATATTGTGAAGCTCGTCAGCAGTTTGTTTTTCCTGTTCCGGAATAGGCAGCTTCTCAGGCTTGCCACCATCAGAAGGAAACTTATACATGACCATTTTCAGTAAATCAATGATACTGTTAAACTCCGCGCCGGTTGTAATTGGATATTGCATTAACACAGCGTTGTTGCCGAAGTGTTCACGTATGCTCGCATACGTATTTTCAAAATCTGCTTTGGGATGGTCCAGCTGATTGATTGCGAAAATGACCGGCTTGCGGTATTTGTCCACATGTTGCCAAACCAACTCTGTTCCAACTTCCACACCATGCTGAGCGTTAATCAGCATCACAGCTGTATCTGCAACACGCAAAGGCGCCACAATTTCTCCGATGAAATCATCGAAGCCGGGCGTATCAATCATGTTGATTTTATAGTCGCGCCATTCCGTATGAAGGGGAGTGGCATACACGGAAATTCCGCGTTCGTGTTCTAGTTCATGATAGTCACTCACCGTGTTCTTTTGTTCGACCGAACCTCGGCGGTTGATGACTTTCGCTTCAAATAGCATTGTTTCGGCAAGGGTCGTCTTGCCGCTTCGCGCCCCGCCCACCAATACGATGTTGCGGATGTGGTTCTCATCATATACTTGCATAACGTTGTAGTTTTTTGTACAGACCTCGAGACTGGTCTATACCGGTTAATGAATGATTTGATTAGGGCGTCAGTGTCGACAACGAGGCCTGCACGAAGGTTCAAGTCATGAATCCGCCGGTCTCTGACCTTTCACTGCGGCAACTTTTCTTCTCTCATTCTCCAAATCACATTCGAAACACAATCTTCACAACTTATTACCTAAATCTGTAAATCAATGGTTCCGTTGGGGGCTTAACGTGTGCGAAAGTTATTCGCTTTTCGTAATTTTTGTTCTCGCAACTACTATTTTTTCTTCTATCCGCACGGATGATTCAAAGATTCAAGATTTAAAACTGTTCTCACATCTCACAATTCAAGATTCAAAAATTCAAAAACTGTTCGTCAGCCGCGAACTGAATGATCTCCAGGTCACCTGTTCTCTGTGCAAAGGCATTCAATTATTTGTCTTTTAAAGGATTAATTGCACATGCGGTTGGTGAGTCATAGCTTTGGACCATGATCAGAAAACCAAAAACCGGCAATGGCTGGGTAGATAGATACATCGCTCTTGTTCCTGAAGACTTATTGCTTGAAGGATTGAAAAGACAAACGCAAGAATCACTTTCACTTTTTTCGTCATTGAGCGAAGACCAATTACTTTTCAGATATGCTGAAGGCAAATGGACCATTAAAGAAATGCTGCTTCACCTCATTGATACTGAAAGAATATTTACGTATCGTGCGCTGGCATTTGCCCGCAAGGACACAACTTCTTTACCCGGTTATGATGAAAACATCTATGCAGCAAACAGTCATGCAAACGAAAGAGATATCAAGAATTTACTTGAAGAATACATTGTCGTAAGAACTTGCACAGTTGCAACATTTTCAGGTTTTCCCATTTCATCATTGAACAATAGAGGAATCGCGAACAACGTTGAGATGAGCGTTTCATCCATTGGATTCGCAATCCTCGGCCATGAGATGCACCATATCAATGTGATCAACGAGCGCTATTTATCAGCGCTTCCTAAAATATAGCCAATCGTTTTCTCATTCTAGCTTTAGTTACAAATGATTGCCACCACACTCAACGATTCTGACCTCATCGCAGATTCGGAGTTGATACTTCGTCCTGATGGGAGCCTATATCATCTTGGCATTAAACCCGAGAACCTGGCTTCCAAAATTATCATCGTTGGTGATCCCGATCGTGTTCCAATTGTCTCAACCATGTTCGATGATATTGAGTGCAAGATTACAGGACGTGAATTTCTCGTTCACACAGGAACCTACAGTAATAAACGAATCACGGTAATCTCTTCGGGAATTGGAGTAGATAATATTGACATCGTCATCAATGAACTAGATGCGGCTGTGAACATTGACCTTCACACGCGAAAACCAAAAAAGAACCACACACAACTTGAAATTGTTAGAATTGGTACAAGCGGATCCTTGCAAGCAGATATTCCTGTGGGCAGTTTTGTTGCTTCACAATTTGCTTTTGCTATTGACGGCGTACCATATTCATATGAGTCAGACTTGACGGAAATTGAAATCAAAATCCATGAAGCGCTTAAGACATCGTTTGGTTGGCTTCGAAAAAATGAAAACTTTTATACCGCATCTTGCTCTCAGGAATTGATGGATAGAATAGCTTCAAATTGCTCAAAGGGTATTACTGCAACTGCCAACGGTTTTTATGGCCCGCAAGGACGATCACTTCGATTGCGTTCCGTGATGGAAAACAGGATTGAACAGTATGCAACTTTCAAAATAGATGACTTACGCATCACTAATCTAGAAATGGAATGCGCGGGGATATATTCGCTTGCATCTATGCTCGGCCACAAGGCATTAACGCTGTGTGTGATTTTGGCGAATCGAGCATCAAAAGAATTTCACAAGAGCCCGTCAGCAAGTATTGAAAGCCTTATCAGGCTTGTGCTGGAGCGATTTTAAGGCAGTTGATGTGCATAAGCCACGAGATGTTCAAAATTTAGTGAAACCTCTCTAGGTAGATTTGGGTATCAGATATGGAAACATTGTTACCCCCTATGCACACCAACGAAGTTTATGCACTGATCACGCTGATTGAAGATCCAGATGAGTCCATTTACGATCAGGTAAGAAAAGAGTTGAGCAATTATGGTGAAGCCATTATTCCTCAACTCGAGCAATACTGGGAACTGCAGGATTTTGGTCCGTTGTTCCAGTCAAGATTGGTGGAACTCATTTCCAGTATTCAATACGAAGGCGTATACAATAGACTCAAGAACTGGAAAAATTCTGAGGATAAAAACCTACTCGAAGGAGCATTAATCATCAATAAATATCAGTATCCGTCATACGACGAGGACGAATTGAGACGAAAGGTTTCTAAGATTCGTCAGGACATATGGTTGGAGTTGAACGACAATCTCACGGCATTCGAACAAGTTCGCGTAATCAATCACATTTTGTTCACGCATCACGGATTCAAAGGCAATCGGGACAATTACCATCAGCCGCAGAATAGCTTTATGACAGACTTGATCTCGTCAAAAAGTGGCAATCCTCTGTCCTTGGGTTTGATGTATGCTTATCTTGCTGACAGCCTGGAGCTTCCAATTTTTGGAGTGAATCTACCGAGCCATTTTATTCTTTGTTATCTTGATCATCAGCCTGAAGACGAAGCTCTTGGCCTAACAAAGGATGATGCTGACGTGCTTTTTTACATTAACCCATTCAATGCAGGCGCCATTCTTCAACAAGAAGAAATTGACGAATTCCTGGAAAAACAGAATTTACCGCGAGACGATCGATTTTACAGACCTTGTTCAAACATGGAGATGATAGCTCGCATGCTCAATAATCTGATTCATTCATATATAGCAGCAAATAATGATGACAAGGTGAGGGAACTGCGGACAATGCAGTCATTGCTTTTGGAACAAGAATCCTGACATTGAAATGTGATTTTTCAAAACGGCGCCCTAAGGTGTCGTTTTTTTTTTAGTTCGAGCATGCCGCATTGGTTTGCAATAAAGTTTTTGAATTTCCTTGGAACGAGAATCGCATAACTCGATTGGATGCTGTTAGGGTTCTAAATAGCACATCAAACGCTGTTCTTATAAGCATTTGACTACCAACATCCCGCACAGTATTTCAATCCATAATTTACATTATGTAAAGTAGGAAATTAAAGAACAAGGCCGGGATTATCCGGCCTAATTCAATTCTTATTTCTCCAATAGAGCTTTCATTCTTTTCTGTCCTTCCATGTTACCCACTCTCACATAAGCTTCCATCAGTGCCGTCATTATTTCTTTGTCTTGCGGCTTTTCAGCGTAAGCTCTTTCAAACTGATCAATTGCCTGATTGAAAACGCCATTGGCTTTGGCTACGCATGCATCAAATTTCGCGGATTCCCTGGGTGGAATTTTATCACACTCTTTCAATTGTTCTACTCCTTGGTTGTAATAAGTCGCACCAAGATTGAACAGCGCGTCATAATACTTTGGATTAATCTCAGCAGCTTTCTTGTAAGCAGCTTCCTGTTCAGCAACTTTTCCAAGCTTTTCATAAGTTGCACCGAGCACAAACCAAATGGTTTCGTTTTTATCATCTGCAGCAGTTAATGCTACCAACAAATCGACAGCCTGATCGTATTTCTGCTCTCCCAGAAGCATATTCACTTCACTGCGAAGCAATTCCACGTCTTTTGGATATTTCGCTCTTGCATCTTTAAGAACTGCATTGGCTTCATCAGTTTTGCCCACTTTCGCCAAAAGATCCACTATATACATGTATACTGAAGGAACATTGTAACCCATTTCCGCGCTGGCTCTGTAACCTGCGATTGCCGCCTCCGAATTCCCGCAGCGATCATCACAAAATGCTGTATTGAAGATTGCAGCAGAATCCAGGATGCCGAATTTGCTGCTGATGTCGTTGGAAATTTTGAAATGTTTCGCCGCACCACAAAAATCACTTGAAGTGTATTCGCCACTTGCTTTCTCTAAAACCAGGGTCTGCAATGCACTCAGGGACATGGTGTTTTCATTGATATATTCATTTGACTTATCCAATTCCATTGCTTTGAAAAAGGATTCCTTCGCAAGCTCAATCGCATTGGGAAACATCGGTGCATATTTCGGACTTCCGGCAGCATTCAAATAAATATTACCGCGATATCTCCAGGCCTTTTCCTTTCCTGAAGCCTTAGGATCTTTGATTCCTTTCTCAATGTATTCGATGGCGACATCATATTCTCCGCTCTTGTTAGCATTGTAAGCGGAGGTGACATCAGGTTGTGCATACGCCAGAGAGGCTGTTAATGCAGTAATAATCAGCATACTGATTTTCTTCATTCTAATATTGATTTGATATTGTGATTACAAAAATAGGTTTTTCAGCCAATTACTTTTCAAGTTCCTTGCCAAATGTCTGCGACAAATAAATGAAATAATTATCCGATAAAAAGCCGCAATCCAAAATAGAATGCGGCCTTTTAAAAAAATTCGTCAAGTGATCAGAAATAGTTATTCCTCTATCGGACCAGCTTCATTTTCTTCACTATCTCCTTCGGTTCCATCTAAATCTATTCCCTCTGTGTTTTCGATCTCTGAATCGTCAGTTTCATCTTTCAGCACAGTGCAGACAGCCGCTATTTCGTCATTGCCACGAAGGTTGATCAATTTCACCCCTTGTGTGGCACGTCCGATAACACGCAACTCTTCAACATCCAGTCGAATTGTAATTCCACTCTTATTGATGATCATGAAGTCGTGTTCGTTCTCAACTCCAAGCATTGCAATCAAAGCTCCTGTCTTTTCAGTAATGTTTATGGTCTTCACGCCTTTTCCACCACGATTTGTAACGCGGTATTCGCTGAGCGCTGAACGTTTTCCATAACCCTGCTCACTTACAACGAGGATGTCCTTTTCCGGATTATCCGTGCAAACCATACCAATCAACTCATTGTCATCACCATCAAGCCTCACTCCTCTAACACCTTGGGCAGTTCTTCCGACTGCACGTACCTTACTTTCATGGAATCGAATGGCTTTTCCGGCCTTGGTTCCCATGATGATATCGCAATTGCCGTTGGTCATGCGCGCAGCAAGCAAAGTATCACCCTCCACGATTGTGATAGCATTGATACCATTGGAACGTGGTCTTGAATATGCTTCCAGCGACGTCTTCTTGATCAATCCCTTTTTGGTACAAAGAATTACAAAATTGTTCTTAACGTATTCTTCATCCTTGAGTTCGCTTGTTCTGATATAAGCAAGGACTTTGTCGTCTTGCTCTATCTGGATGAGGTTCTGAATGGCTCTGCCCTTTGAGGCTTTTGCCACTTCAGGAAGTTCAAAAACACGCATCCAGAAACAACGACCTTTCTCGGTGAAAATTAAAAGCCAGTCATGGTTCGTGGCAGTGAAAATATTCTCAACAAAGTCTTCCTGCCTGGAACCGGTACCCTTCGCTCCCACACCACCCCTTGACTGGGTGCGATATTCATTCACATTGGTACGTTTGATATATCCAGCGTGAGTGATTGTAACCACAACGTGATCATCCGGAATCATGTCTTCGATATTGAGCTCAGCGCTGCTGTGCAAAATCATTGAACGGCGATCGTCGCCATACTTCTCGATTAGATGGGCCAACTCATCTTTTATAATCTGCATTCTAATAGTCTCGCTACCAAGAATTTCCTGTAGTCTGTTGATCAGCAACATTAATTCGTCATGTTCATTGCGAATTTTATCGCGTTCAAGACCTGTAAGTCTTTGGAGACGCATATCCAAAATCGCTCTGGATTGTATTTCGCTGAGATTGAAGGTTGTAATAAGTCCCTCACGTGCAATATCCGGAGTTTGACTACCTCTGATCAAAGCAATTACTTGATCCAAATGATCCAAAGCAATCAACAATCCTTCTAAAATATGCGCACGTTCTTGTGCTTTTCTCAACTCATATTGAGTGCGGCGAGTCACCACTTCATGACGATGGTTCACATAATGAACGATCATGTCTTTCAGATTCAATATGACTGGGCGACCGGCAACAAGCGCAACGTTATTAATTGAAAAAGAAGTCTGTAACGCCGTATGCTTAAATAGATTATTCAATACCACATTCGAAATGGCATCACGTTTTATCTGATAGATAATGCGTATACCTTCTCTTGAGCTGAGGTCAGAAATTTCACTAATACCATCCAGTTTGCCTTCGCGAATCATTGCATCTTGCTTCGATTGCATTTCGGCTTTGTTTACCTGATAAGGCACTTCGGTGATGACGATACATTCTCTTCCGTCGATTTCTTCGATTTGGTGTTTTGCACGAATCACTACTCTACCTTTTCCGGTTTCGTACGCGCTTCTCACACCATCAACACCATAAATAGTTCCACCGGTTGGAAAATCGGGCGCTTTGATAAATTTCATCAACTCTTCAATAGTGATGTCGCGGTTATCAATATATGCGATGATACCTGAACACACTTCAGTCAAATTATGAGGAGGCATATTGGTAGCCATACCCACAGCGATACCACTAACGCCGTTCAAAAGAAGATTCGGCACTTTGCCTGGCATCACCTTTGGCTCCTGCAAAGAATCGTCGAAATTCGGCTGAAAATCAACAGTTTCCTTATCTAAGTCTTCAAGTAATTCTTCAGCTACTTTTCTAAGTCTCGCCTCGGTATAACGCATGGCAGCCGGAGGGTCGCCATCCATGCTTCCGAAGTTACCTTGACCATCAACGAGTGGATAACGCAACGTCCAGTCCTGGGCCATACGCACCATAGTGTCATAAACAGCGGTATCACCATGTGGGTGATATTTACCAAGAACTTCACCGACAATACGAGCTGACTTTTTATAAGGTCTGTTAGAAAGCACTCCGAGTTCAAGCATACCATAGAGCACTCTTCTGTGCACCGGTTTCATTCCATCTCTCACGTCAGGCAAGGCCCGACTTACAATAACTGACATCGAATAATCGATGTAAGCTGATTTCATTTCATCCTCAATGTTGATAGGAACAATTTTTTCGCCTTCGTGCATGTATGATAAATTTGACTTGTTTATTGGTAATTCCGCCTAATAACCAACGTTTTACTGAGATCAAAATCTCGACATTAAAAACGCTTTTTAAGGGCACGCGAATTTAACTCTACATAGTAGAAAATCAATGGTTTTTCTCATTGGATTTTTATTCACAAAACACGGGAAGGATGTGGATAAAGATGAAGTCGTGTATTAAGTGATAATCAGTTTAAGTTTGACCCCTCAGGCAACAGCCCAATATGCAGGAACGACATCTGGACAGCGGACAATATTTCAGGGAACAGGCCGCTACCACAAAAAAATATGTAATCCCCTACATTTCAGAGATAAAGGACATACGTCCCGGCATGCGTATTCTTGAAAT
>JAYTOA010000112.1:0-1997 GCA_043748015.1 Flavobacteriales bacterium | reverse complement strand
TTGTGGATCAATGGTCGCAAGCATGTGTTGGATGATTTGCATGGATGGAGGAAATTGCATCCGGGTAAACTTATTTGGATGCATTGTGCTTCGCTCGGCGAATTCGAACAGGGCAGACCGGTCATCGAATCTATCAAGAAAGAGTTTCCCGATATGTTGGTATTGCTCACTTTTTTTTCACCTTCCGGTTATGAGGTGAGAAAGCATTATAGTGGTGCCGAATTCGTCTGCTATTTGCCGGCAGACACTACTAGGAACGCCAAGGAATTTATTCAACTGATGCATCCATCGCTCGTGTTGATTGTGAAGTACGAATATTGGGCGAACTACTTTTTGGAACTAAAGAGAAATCATATTCCGCTTTTTATTGTTGCTGGAATTCTGCGACCTGATCAGCGCTTCTTCGGTTTGTTTTCCGGTTTCTGGAAAAAGGTATTGGATTGCGTCACGCATTTTTATGTGCAGGATGAATCGACTTTTCAATTATTGCAGAAGCACGGATACGAAAATGCTACGCTCGCCGGTGACACGCGTTTTGATCGTGTCGCGGAGATTGCATCTTCAGCAAAACCCATAGATGAACTAGCAAAATTCAGGGGCGCTCATTTTTGCATTGTTGCTGGCAGCAGTTGGGAACCCGAAGAGAAGATTCTGGCTGAATGGCATCAGAAAAACAGATCGAAAGATCACAGGTTAATCATCGTTCCACACGAAATTGACGAAGCGCATATTCTTTCATTGATGCAAAAATTTCCCGCTGCCATTCGTTGGTCGAAGCGAGGAGGAGTTGACCTGTCGAATGTAACTGTATTGATCATCGATGTAATCGGCTTGCTTTCTGTCGCTTATAGATATGGCAATGTTGCTGTGATTGGTGGTGGTTTCGGACGTGGTATTCACAACACCTTGGAAGCTGCGGTGTGGGGAATGCCGGTATTGTTCGGTCCGAGATATAGCAAATTCACTGAAGCTGTGGGACTGATCCAAGCAGGAGGAGCGTTCAGCGTCAATAACAGCGATGAAATGCATGAGCGCCTTGATCTTTTGCGAAATCAGCGCAAAGAATTGAGCGATTCAGGAGTGCTGGCAGGAAAATTTGTTCAGGCAAGGAAAGGCGCTACAGAAGTGATAATGATGGGACTTAGAAAGAAAATCTAGTTTTTTTCGAAGAAAATTGCCCGAATGATTTGCGTAAAATGATTGGATGGTTACATTTGCGCCCCTCAAAACGATGTTTTGATAATGCGGGAGTAGCTCAGTTGGTAGAGCACGACCTTGCCAAGGTCGGGGTCGCGAGTTCGAGTCTCGTCTCCCGCTCAAGAAATCCCGGTCTGACTACAGATCGGGATTTTTAGTTTTAGTAATGCTTGAATCCATGAGAGGGTTTGAGAATTGGAAGAGTGAGTGTGAGTGAGAGAGGGAGTGAAGAGGCTGTCACGCCCGGGTGGTGGAATGGTAGACACGAGGGACTTAAAATCCCTTGATCATTGCGATTGTGCGGGTTCGAGTCCCGCCCCGGGTACAGAAGCTATTGGTTTTACAGGCTTGCAGAGCACTTCAGTAAACAAATAGTAAGCATTAGGACTAACCTGTTGGTTAGTCCTTTGTTTTTAGACCCCCACATTCTATTATGTTTTCCTGTTTGCCCCTATGCTCGTGGGGTATGCAAGCTGCTGAGATAAAAGTCATCTATACCCCGAAACTCAAAACGAGTGAATGCCTTGTCGTGCGTAACTCTCGCGACTCTGCGAATCTCGCGGGTAAGGTGATAGCCGATATGGGGTACGTAGCACAGAGAGAGGCATTTATTGTGCTCCTTCTTAATAGAAGCAACCGCGTTTTAGGTTGGCACCTGGTTTCAGTAGGCGGTTTGTCCGCAACGCTTGTTGACCCCAAAATCATTTTCCAAGTGGCCCTGAAATGCAATGCGACGGGCATCATAATTTCCCACAACCATCCAAGCGGAGATGTGAGACCATCGCCTGAAGACATTCGAA
>JAYTOA010000111.1:0-32203 GCA_043748015.1 Flavobacteriales bacterium | reverse complement strand
CCTTCAAAGAACAATTGAACATGCGATTTTGTCAATGAAATTTTATAGTTGTTCGGATTGTCCACAAGCAACTCAAGATCGAATTCAGCGCCTTCCTGATTGAAAGAAATTATCTGCAAGTTGACAACTTGTTCCACCACGACATCTTTATACATGTCACAAGACGAAAGCAAAAAAGAAAAGACGGGGATGATCAGAAAAAGTTTTTTCATCAGAATTAATTTTCTAACACGAAAACAAATACCCGACCACAAGTCAATTCTCGTCGGATGCGGATATCAGTAAATAGAAATGCTGTGTCTTATTGCGCGAAGTAGTGATGGAAATAGGGGATTGTTTCAATGCCTTTGAAGTAATTGAAAATTCCGTAATGCTCATTCGGTGAGTGCAACGCATCGCTGTCCAATCCAAAACCCATCAACACAGTTTTCAACCCAAGTTCTTGCTCGAACAATGCAACGATTGGAATAGAACCACCACCGCGCGTTGGGATCGGTTCCTTGCCATAGGTCTTTACCATTGCCTGACTCGCTGCTTTATATGCTTTTGAATCTGTAGGTGTCACAACCGGCTCACCACCATGATGCGGACGAACTTCTACCTTCACTCCTTTTGGTGCAATGCTCTTGAAGTGATTTTTGAAAAGTTCGGTAATCTTATCGCTGCTCTGATTTGGAACAAGTCGCATAGAAATTTTCGCAAATGCTTTCGATGGTAAAACTGTTTTCGCACCTTCACCTATATACCCTCCCCAGATGCCATTGCAATCGAGTGTCGGACGAATTCCCGTTCTTTCTATTGTTGTATATCCTTTTTCACCCCAAACATCTTCAACGCCCAGATCTTTTTTGTATTCCTCCACATCAAATGGAGCTTTGTTCAATTCTGTTCTTTCTGCTGCAGTCAACTCTTGCACTGCATCATAAAAACCGGGAATGGTAATGTGGTTGTTTTCGTCGTGCATACTCGTGATCATCTTTGCGAGTATGTTGATTGGATTGCAAACTGCTCCGCCATAAACGCCGCTGTGCAAATCGCGGTTAGCAGCGGTTACTTCTACCTCCACATAACTCAATCCACGCAATCCACAATCAATGGAGGGCGTGTCGTTGGCAATGATAGATGTGTCGCTGATAAGAATGACTTCCGCTTTCAGTCGGTCTTTATTTTCCTTAACGAAAGTGCCGAGGTTGCTGCTTCCGCATTCTTCTTCGCCTTCAATCATGAACTTGATGTTGCAGGGAAGCGTGTCTGTTTTCACCATGGCTTCGAAAGCTTTTACGTGCGAAAACATCTGGCCTTTATCGTCACATGATCCGCGAGCGAAAATGGCGCCGTCGGGATGTGTTGCCGTTTTTCTAATGGTTGGTTCAAATGGCGGAGTATCCCACAACTCAAATGGATCAGCCGGCTGCACATCATAATGTCCATAAACCAAAACTGTTGGCTTCGAAGGATCAATTATTTTATCTCCATAGATGATGGGATGACCTTTCGTTTTGCATACTTCAACGTTGTCAGCGCCTGCTTTCTTCAAATGCTCTGCAACGGAATCTGCGCAGCGCGCTACGTCTGCGGTGTATTTCGGATCAGCACTCACACTCGGTATGCGAAGCAATTCGAATAATTCATCTAGAAATCTTTGTTTGTTGTCCTGGATATATTGCGTTGCTTTTTCCATTTTGAATAAATTTTGGAGTGCGAAAGTAGGCATCAAAATAATTTGTTTGTCCACAATGGCGACTTATCAGAAATTCGCACCCCGAATGGAAAACCGACCCGCCCTCACTTTTGAGAATACTGAAATAGCTTTTGGAAGCAAGAGCAACAGCGAGCTAAGAAGATCCTATTATCTTTTCAAACTGATTGGAAATCCTGCTTTTGTAAGCCTTGGAAAGCATGCCACTAACTTCGCGTTACGACTTGGAATGCCTATTGGCTGGGCCATTAAGGGAAACATTTTCAAACAATTTTGCGGAGGAGAAACAATAGCGGAATGTGCGCGCGCCACGAAAATTCTCGACGAATATCATATCGGTACCATCCTCGATTATTCCCTGGAAGGAAAGGAAAGCGAGGAGGATTTTGATCACACGAAGGAGGAAGTAATTCAGACCATTAACACCGCCGACGGCAATCCACACATTCCGTTTTGTGTTTTTAAACTCACAGGTCTGGCACGATTTGCACTGCTGGAAAAAGTAAACTCAAAAGGAAAACTCAGCGACGATGAAATAGCCGAATGGCAAAAGTTTCGCCATAGATTGGATGAAATTTGTGCACGCGCATACAACACAGGAACGCCTATTTTCATCGACGCTGAGGACAGTTGGATTCAAGACGCGATCGACGATCTTACCGATGAGATGATGGAAAAATACAATCATGATGTGGCTATCGTTTACAACACGATACAACTGTATCGTCATGATCGACTGGCGTTTTTGAAATCTTCATTGGAAAAAGCAAAATCGTCGAAATACTTTTTAGGTGTGAAGCTCGTGCGCGGCGCATACATGGAAAGAGAACGTGAACGTGCAAAGGAAATGGGATACCGTGATCCGATTCAACCTTCCAAGGAGGCTTGCGATAAAGACTTCGACGCAGCAATTGATTTTTGCGTAGAGAATGTAGATCGTATTTCTATTTGCGCCGGCACACACAACGAGGAAAGCAGCTTGCGACTTGCGCATCTCATGGACGAGAAATCCATTGCTCACAATGACAAGCGAATTTATTTCGCTCAGCTTTTCGGTATGAGTGATCACATCAGTTTCAATCTTGCAAACGCCGGATATAACGTGGCCAAATATGTTCCCTACGGCCCCATTCGCGACGTGATACCGTATTTGATACGCAGAGCTCAGGAAAATACTTCGGTGAAAGGTCAGACAGGACGGGAGTTGTCGCTTATTCAAAAAGAGATGGACAGAAGAGGAATGTGAAATTCTGTCGCTTGATTTGGGATTACGGTTGGGTGAAAATTTTGCCGCCGCTTTTCCATAACATTTGTCCGGCTATTATGAGCAAGAATATTCCGAAGATGAATTTTACGACATTCACAGGAAGCCTTAGTGCGTATTTTGACCCAAAATAACTTCCAACAACGAAGCCGGCAGCGATAAGTAACGAATAGTTGAAATTGATATGTCCTGCCTTGTAATAATTCATCACACCAAGGATGCCAACCGGTAATACAAGCACTGAAAGACTGATGCCTTGCGCCTCCATTTGATTCATGTGAAGTAAATATATCATGGCGGGCACGATGATGATTCCGCCACCGACACCCACGATTCCGCTCAGTGCACCGGCGAACAATCCCACAGCTATGAGCAGTAACATTTGCGTTATTGTGAAGTCCATTTTCATAATTATTTTCCGGACGAAGGTAATTGTCAAGGTTCAATTCAACATGGCCAATGTTCCAATGACTATTCGCATCTTGGATCATCGAATAAAATTGTCAGCACTCTATTACATTTGACCCACAAAATAACAACTATGAATTTTCCGGCTGAATTGAAATACACCTCCGACCATGAGTGGGTGCGCATTGAAGGTGATGTAGCAACTATTGGTATTACTGAATTTGCGCAAAGCGAATTGGGTGATATTGTTTTTGTTGAAATCGAAACCAATGGTCAAAGCCTTGGCGCACACGAAGTGTTTGGAACCGTGGAAGCTGTGAAAACAGTGAGCGATCTCTTTATGCCTATCGCAGGCGAAATCATTGAAGTAAATGCCGGCCTGGCTGATGATCCGGCTGCTGTCAACAATGACCCTTATGGTAAAGGTTGGATGATCAAAATCAAAATGGCTGCCGGTGCCGACACAAGCGCACTTATCGACGCAGCAGCTTATGAAGCTATGCTTTGATTTATCTCTCTTACCCTAATTAAGAATTGAAAAAGAAACATATAGCGATAGCCGTTCCTCTTTTGTGGACGGCTATTGTTTTTATACTGCATGTGATGCCGGTTGAAATAAAATCGGAATCGTCATTCCGCATTCCGCATGCCGACAAAGCGGTGCACTTTTGCATGTTCGCCTCGTTGTGTTTTTTTTATGCACGAAGTTTTCGTTTTTTCTACCGGAAAATTGAGAAACGCAAAATGATCATCATATGTCTGTTGTGTATTCTTTTTGGTGCAACTATGGAGATAGTGCAGGGATTCCTTCCTTTGAAAAGAGATAGCGATATATTCGATTGGTTCGCGGATATCGCAGGAACAATTTCCGGACTTGTTTTCGCAACGTCTGGCCTGCTACCCTTCGTCTTCCGTCATGAGATTGGGAAACCGGCGTAGGATACGTTTCAGGAC
The DNA here is from genome assembly GCA_043748015.1 of Flavobacteriales bacterium. Lineage (GTDB taxonomy): Bacteria > Bacteroidota > Bacteroidia > Flavobacteriales_D > Sanyastnellaceae > JAIBBG01. The sequence goes on along the minus strand of JAYTOA010000111.1, from coordinate 27,878 downwards.
CTGCTGCATTCTCTCGTCACCAATTCCATGTACAATCTCCACCGTTCTTCCATCTCGAATCAATTCGCTTCGATAGATTTCAAACAGCCTGCCGCGGTCTTCCGGATTTTCTCGTTGCGGATCTTCCTCCCACGGAATGTCAGGCTCGCAGAGTAGATACAAATCGAAATCATAGGTTTTTTTCATCACCTGAATTTCTTCATTGTGATTGCCATAGATTTCATTCCACCAGATATCGATGACGTAAAAATCAGTGTCAACAATGAGTGCGTCATGATCTGATTTGAACGCTTTGGATAAATATTCTGAACTCTTTCGAGCAATAAATAACAAATCTTCCTGCGTGTATTGAAAATCACTTCCTTTCTCCTCAAGGTATTTCCGAGCATATTCTGTCACTACTCTGGCATCGAACAATTGCTCGCCCAACCACTTTGTCAAAGTAGTCTTTCCACAACATTCAGGACCGGTGACTGCTATTCTGATCACGAGTAGAAAATTTTTAGTTCGAAATATCCATCAATGGACATAAGCAGGTAAAGTACAAACAACGCTGCACCAAAAAATAATTTTCGTTTTAAATAAACATAAATTGAGAGCGCGTTGATGAACATAAAGTATAACCAGTTTTCGTGAACATAGTTCACCATCATCCATGTGGCAATGATGCCGAACACTGTTATTACGCTATCCACGTAAGGAAGTTTTGCTTCTGTTAATTTTCTGAAGGTATAGCCGGAAAATAGGGAGGCGATGATTCCAATTAGTATGTATAGAATGTGTTGCGATGTTGGCCAATGAAGGATTGTCCACGCATCACCAAGATTCATCCAACCATAAATAGCAAAGGCGATATAGCACATTTGAAGAATAGGTTCAGCATACAACTTGTTGCGATAACACAGAACGATAAATGCAAGGGGCCCAAGAATACCGAAGAGATAACACCACTGATTTCCGTTGAGGTATAAAATGGTGTAAAGTAGATTCAACACAACGGTTGTGATCTCTAAGATTTTATTTGCTATACCACCTTTCAGCATATTCTGCAAATGAATCATGTTGTGCTATACAATTCCAAAATTTCTTACATGATATTGGGAAGATGGTATTGGGAATGTGAAATTGGTTCTTGAGATATTATATTAAATGATTATCCGCAATGTCCGCCGCTGCGGGTGCACTATTACATCTAAGTCTTATCCGTTAGAATTAATTCAACCCCTTTGGGGTTGCGAACGCCGGGGGGCGCGCATGACCACAGGATAAATGCTGTGGCTAAGACATTGGAACTGCTTCGCAGTTATGCGGTCTGACTTACTTGAAGATCGAAAATGCAATTCACTAGCTGTCTATTGAGAGAATTGAACATCCGGGGAAAACCACGAAGTGGTTCGAATTTCTTAGCCATGGGATTCATCCCATGGTGAAAGAATATCCCCGCGAATTACAACCCCAACGGGGTTGAATAAAGAACATCCACGTCGCAGATTCAGTTTGATGTGTAATTACGGTAGCATTGCGGACAATCACTTTATATTATTCGTTGCGCCGACTTTCAAGGTTATCACTCTCCATCTAATTCACCCAAAGGAAAATACTAAATCGTTGTCGCGCAAAATGCGAATGGCATCGCCTTCCTACTCCCAATACCCAATACCGCTTTCCCAATACCAACTACACAACACCAACCATCAATTCATATGCTGAACTCGCTCCATGAATTCCCCGTAGCTCAGTGATTTGAAGTCGAGCGTGCAATTCGCTTTCACCAACGCAATCATTTTTTCTTCATAGAGAAAGTCGTAAACGTTTTTCGCTTCTTCCTTTTTTGAAAGTGTACTCTTAGCAAAGTCATTCAACATTTCATCTTCCATTGGAAGACCGTATTGGGCATAGCGTGAGGCAAGTACTTGCTTCACATGCGTCATTGCATCTTCTTGTGAAACACGCAATTCGTATTGTCTGATGATTTTGCTTTCGATCAATTCCCAACGAAGTTGAGCAGCATAGTAGGGATAATCGCGATCAACCATGTCTTGTGTCAATGGTTTCTCATTGGTCATTGCTATGTATTTCTTGAGAAAATCATCCGGCAATTGCGGATTCAACTGCTCGGTAATTGATTTCGCAAATTCTCTCTTGAACAGAAAATCTGAATCACGCTCAAACATTTTCTCAAGATCTGCTTTGGTGCGCTCGCGCATCTCTGCTTCAGTGGTCACTTCGTTTTCACCGAATAATTTATCGAATAATTCCTGATCAATGGTATGTGGTTCAATGCGTTTGACTTCTGTGACCTTCAATTGAAAATTACTGTCGAGATCGTGAAGCGCTTTGTGTGTAACGCCCAGCATCTTCGCAAGATCATCATGATTATCAGTAAGGTAATTTGGATTCACAACTACGATGTCATCTTTTTTGAGACCGATGAGTTTGTTCTTTGTTTCTGCATCTGGAATGAATTCAATGCTCACAGTGCTCTGACTAATGATGCCACCTTCCAATGGTTCGCTTAATTCATTCAATTGAGTCAGCTCAGCCATGATCATGTCTTCAGCTTCGCTCATTTCAGGATCACTCATCTTGCCATATCGTCGCGCAAGATCTTTTACCTGGCGATCAATCAAAGTGTCATCTACTACTACTTTGTGATAAGTGAATGTTTGATTTTTATCAAGTGAAAGATCAATGTTCGGAGCAAGTCCGAGGTGATAACGAAATTTGAAATCACCCGGATCTTCCCAATTGCCGGCATCATCATTTGCACCGGCAGGGATAGGACTTCCGAGGATTTCGATTTTGTTTTCGGCTATGTATTTGTAAAGTTGATCTTGTATAACGCGATTGATTTCTTCGGCGAGAATGCTCTTTCCGTAACGTTGTTTTACAAGACTTGTTGGAATATGTCCGGGTCTGAATCCCGGTAATTGCGCCGTTTTGCGAAATTTCTTGATTGCGTTTTCTACGCGTTCCGAATAATCCGCCGGCGCAATGTTGATGCTCAGTTCAGCATTCAACGTGTCAATGTCATTTCTCTCGATGTTCATGATTACTTGATGATTTAATGACTCGCTGATTTGCTGATCGATTCCGCTTTGGGCCTCTGGTGGCCTGTTAAGGCTTTCAACCAACGCTTCAAATCGCTACGTCCTCAAATCATCAAATCAACAAGTGCACATTTTTGTGCGGGCGGAGGGACTCGAACCCCCATACCTCGCGGCACCAGATCCTAAGTCTGGCGCGTCTACCAATTTCGCCACGCCCGCGGCTTTCAATAAAAGGGGCGCAAATATATGGTGCACCACCGTTTCAAAATCTAAGTGAATTGAAAATCTTTGATATTTACTACTTTGCACCTTTTCTACAGCGAATTGACCTGATTGTATGACCTTTAAAACGAGCAAGCAATTTTATAAGTCTGTCATTGCAACATTCTTGTTGCTGATGTCATTCGTGCCCATGGGCACTTCTCAAAATTCCCCGGGAGCGCGTGCTGCTGGCATGGGCGGTGCGTATCTGGTTATACACGATGTATGGAGTTCCATGCACAATCAAGCCGGTCTTGTTTACCTCGATGGCGTTTCTGCTGGTGTTTACTACGAAAACCGTTTTGGCTTGAATGAATTGAGCGATCGAGGAGTCGTGGTGGCAATGCCACTTCGCAACAGCGCATTTGGTTTGAATTATCATTCTTTTGGTTACAGCAGTTTTTCTACTTCTAAAACTGCGCTTGCATACGCATTGAAATTGAATGATAAATTTTCTTTCGGACTTCAATTCAATTATCACAGCACTCGTATCGCTGAAAACTATGGAACAACTTCTAGCCTAAGCGTGGAAGGTGGATTTCTTTACAAGATGAATGATAAAATTTCTCTTGCGGCACACATTGCTAATCCGAACAGAGCTCGCCTCAGCGACTTCAATGACGAACGCATTCCTACTATTCTTCGAATAGGTGCAGGCTATAGATTTTCAGAAAAAGTAATTCTTACTGGTGAGATTCGTAAGGCTACAGATGCTACGCCGAGTGTCCGTGCCGGTATCGAGTATGCGCTTGTCGAGCAATTTGCTCTGCGCGCAGGATTCGGTTCAACACCTGCTCAATATTCGTTTGGCTTTGGATGGAAACTCAGTTCGTTTCAACTTGATGTCGCAACAGGTTATCACATCATCCTTGGATTCACTCCGCAATTGTCACTCACTTATGCTGTAGGTAAAAAGTGATCGCTACAAAAAGCATATCGTCTCTCATTGCTCGAATCAGTTATTTATTGATGATGTTGTTATTCATCTCAATATCCGGTTTTGCTCAAACAGACGAGATGAAAAACTCCATCATTGAGCAACGTATCGAAGAAATTGCAGGCGCTTTGGATGAAGGTGTGGAGTTGGATTACACCAATTTGTTCGAAGATCTATCTTACTACTACGAGCATCCACTCAACCTCAACAGCGCGCGAACAGAGGAATTGCGCGAACTTTATTTGCTTACAGAAATACAAATTACAAGCCTCCAACGCCATTTGCAGAAATATGGATCGCTTCAAAGCATTTATGAGTTGCAGGCAGTGCAGGATTTCGATGTTGTTACCATTCGAAATATTTCCTATTTCGTTACCGTACAACCAACAATATCAATACGCGATTTTTCTTTCAAGACGTTTGCGAAGGAAATGAATCACGACCTCTTTCTGAGGTATAAGCGTGTGCTGGAGAAGCAGGATGGTTTTGTTCCCGATGCGGAAACGGGAATACCTGCTTTTGCCGGGTCGCCCGACTATATGTACACACGTTATAGGATGCAATACCGCAAAAGTTTTCGCGCGGGATTCACCATGGAAAAGGATCCCGGAGAGACATTGAAAAACGGTCCTGACTTCAGCAGTTTTCATATCATGTATTCCGGAAAGGCCTGGTTGAAAAAAATAGTCATCGGCGATTTTCAGGCGTTGTTTGGACAGGGCCTTACTTTCTGGAATGGCCTGGCTTTCGGTAAATCTGCTTTCGTATTGAACGTGAAAAGAAATGCCCTCGGTTTGAGACCATATTCTTCCGTTCAGGAAGGAAACTTTATGAGGGGCGCAGGAGCAACAGTTGGGTTTGGAAAATTTGAACTTACCGGTTTTTACTCTTTGCGTAAAATCGACGCGAATGCTGCTCTACAGGTGGACACTTTACTTACCGATGATAGCTATCTCGCTACTTCACTTCCTATTTCCGGATTGCACAGAACAGCGAGTGAAATCGCTCAGAAAAATCAACTCCAGGAAACGATTTATGGCGGAAATCTGAAGTATACATTCAAAACTTTTAGCGTAGGTGCAACAGCGGTGCGAACGGAATTTGCATTTCCAATTTCGCAAAGCACAGGACTATATAAGTATGGACGATACAGTGGAAGTCAAAACCTGACAACAGGAATCGACTACCAAGGCGTCATTCGCAATGCCAATTTCTTTGGTGAATTTTCGCGTAGTCTCAATGGAGGTTTCTCTGCCATCAACGGGATGGTTGTATCTGTTCATCCGTCTCTTTCCATCAGCGCAGTGCATCGTCACTACGGAAGAGATTATCAAAGTTTACGCACTAACGTATTTGGTGAGAACAACACCGTTGCGAACAATGAACGTGGTCTCTTCGTTGGCATTCAGGCCAATTTGAATTCGAAATTCACCCTCACTGCATACTCTGATATGGTGAAATTTCCTTGGTTGCAATTCAGAACAGACTCTCCAAGCGAGATGACTGATTATCTGGCTCAGCTCAACTACAAACCCGACAGAAAGCATGAATTCTACATGCGCTACAGAAGAAAAACGAAAGAACAGAACTCTGCCGATCCGGATTTGTTGATCTCTTATCCTGTTGAAACTTTACAGGAAAACTGGAGAGTACACGGCGTGTATCAAGTGCATCCAAATGTGCAAATGAAAACACGCGCTGAATGGACAACCTTCAAAAAAGAAGGAACTGTGGACAAAGGATTTCTCATTTATCAGGACGTAATATTTAAAAAGCTCGGATCGAAGTATAGTTTCACTGCCCGTTATGCTCTGTTTGATACCAACGACTGGAACAGCAAACTATACGCATTTGAAACGGATGTCTTATATGCCTTTAGCATTTTGCCATATGCCTACAAGGGCTCAAGAATTTATGGAATGGTAAAGGTTGACATTGCCCGCGGTCTCGACTTATGGGTAAGATATGCCACATGGATTTACACGGATCGGACGATTATTTCCAGCGGAAACACTGAGATAATGGGAACTACAAAGTCGGATATTCATATCCAGTTGCGCCTGCAGTTTTGATTTATGCCATTTTATTGTCATGAGATTTTGATGGCGAACAAATGAAACCATTTATTTTTGCGACTGTAGAAGGAAAAGGCAAGATTCTTGTTTTCGCCTGTCCTATAAAAATAAACGTATGAAGAAATTATTACTTCTCGCTTTTATTATCCTCAATATCTACAGCACAAATCTTGTCGCTCAGGATCGTACACAGCATCCTGTTTCGACTGTCAGAATAGCTAGTGTAGACGGAAGAGCTGAATTGGTTTTTGATGAAGCAATCAATCAATCATTTACTTTGAAGGTGCTCGATCTTACCGGAAAGACAATGTTTTCTCAGATGTATATGAGCAACGATGAGCCATGCGCAAGTGCAGATTTGCCCATAGAAAATCTGAGGAAAGGAATTTATATGGTGCAGGTGATTGCTGCTGACGGCAAAACCAAGACACTGAAATTACAACGAAACTAAATTATCGCTCGCGATATATTGAAAGGGTGAAGCTTTAGGGTTTCACCTTTTTTTATGACCCCGTTTCTTTCCAGTCAAGAATGGTAGATAGCACAGAATTGCGACGCGCATCTCTCGGTGTCTTATCTGCCAACACGTCGAATGACATAAATGAATCGAGTGACTGAATTTGAAATGGATCGTTCTGAGTGCTCGCAATTCCCATGGTCAAATGAAATCTTCCAGAGCGTAGAAGTCTTTTGGGAATCGTAACGCTTGATTTGAAAACACCTTCACTATCGGTGTCGATGCGAATATATCCGCCTTCTTTGCTGTCGGTTTCCAACACAACGATCTCTTCATTATTCTTGATGAGCAAATGAAGAAATACACCACGAATTGGCGATTGTTTCTTCAAAGTGAAATCAATGGTGATCGGCTCATCTGCAGTGAACATGTATTTCTCTTTTCCTTCCGCATTGCGACACATTGCTCCAGAGAGGAAAACGGGCTTATCCAATGCTTCACTTACGTACGTTCTCGCAGTATCCATGCTGTCATATCCTGACAGATATTGATCAACGATCAACGGTGCAGGGCCATCACTTTGCATCGTTCCATTCTGCATGTAGATCGCTCGCTGACAAAGCGATTTTATCGCGTGCATATTGTGGCTCACAAACAATACTGTGCGTCCCTCACCCTTGCTTACCTGGCCCATTTTGCCAAGGCATTTTTTCTGAAATTCAGCATCGCCGACAGCAAGTACTTCATCTACTATCAGAATTTCACTTTCGAGATGCGCCGCTACGGCGAATGCAAGTCGAACATACATTCCGCTACTGTATCGCTTTACCGGTGTGTCGATATATCGCTCCACGCCGCTGAATGAAATGATTTCATCCAGCTTGCGCGCAATTTCTTTCTTGCGCATTCCAAGTATGGCTCCATTGAGAAAAATGTTTTCTCTACCGGTCAATTCAGGATGAAAACCTGTTCCTACTTCAAGTAAGCTGGCAATTCGCCCGCGTACTTTGATAAGTCCTGTTGTCGGCTGCGTCACACGTGAAAGCAACTTGAGTAAGGTGGATTTTCCCGCACCATTGCGACCAATGATTCCAACTGCTTCTCCTTGGGTAATGGAAAAATTGATGTCCTTTAAAGCCCACACGTAATCGCTTTCGCCCACGACTGATCTGTCGTTGGATTCGCCCACTTTCAAATAGGGATCTTCATTACCGCGCACATTGTGCCACCAACGGTTGAGGTCATGGGCAAGGGATTTGGTACTCACCAAACCAAGACGGTACATCTTGCTGACATCTTCTGCTTTTAGGACTTCTTGCGACATAATATGCTAAACAGTATCCATAAAACTTTTTTCAACCTTATTGAACAACAATACAGCTATGAATAGAAGTACCAATGTTACTCCTGCACTATACAATAACGCAGTACTCGTGAACGATCCCGATCCTAAATAAGCGAATCGAAAACCCTCAATAACTGCTGTCATCGGATTGAGTTGAAGAATCTTTTGCCATTTCTCAGGAAGCTCCGATGCCGGATAAACTACTGGGGTGGCATACATCATGAGCTGCACACCAAACGCCACAAGGTGCGTGAGGTCGCGGTACTTGGTGGTCATGGATGAAACAATCAATCCCATCGAAAGGCCAAGCAAGGCCATAATCACCAAAAAGACCGGTGTTAGCGCAACTGCCCATGTAAGGTGAACTGTTGCATTTTCCTGAAACATGTAATAAGCCAGCAGACCAACGAAGAACAAATACTGAACGGAAAATCGAAGGAGATTTGAAATCACAACCGACACAGGCATGATCAATCTTGGAAAATAAACTTTACCAAAAATGTTCGCATTGGTCACAAATGTGTTCGAAGTCGAATTCAAACAAGTGGAAAAATAATTCCACATGATAACACCTGACATATAAAACAACATGCGCGGATTGCCGTCTGTTCCAAGTTTCGCAATCATTCCGAAAATGACAGCGTACACTGAAGAAGTAAGAAGTGGTTGAATAAAAAACCAAACTGGACCAAGTATGGTTTGTTTAAATGATGCTTTGTAATCGCGCATCACGAGTAGCATTAGCAAATCGCGATACCGCCAAAGTTCCGCAAGATTGACACTCAACCAATGCGTCTTCGACCTGATCACCAAATCCCAATGTTCGTTGCTTTCGTTCGGTTGACTCATACCCGTGGCCAAATGTAGACACATCTATACGCAAGTTCAAAACAAACTTGACGACGCACTGCTTGTGAACGCTTCTTTGGGTGTAGGTGGAATGATGGACGCATAGCCATTCTGTGAATGAGCTTCTTGCGAAAAGGGAGTATCTATATTTGACCACAAAAATTTCCATGCTCTCCCAATCGCCGCTCGTTTCCGTTATCATTCCTGTTCACAACAGAGAGATGGAATTGAAGCGTGCTATTGGTTCTGTGCTCAATCAATCGTACGTAAATCTGGAAATTCTTGTGATGGATGATGCATCTTCAATTGATATTCCCGCTGTGATAAGTGGATTCAATAATGAAAAAATCCACTACTTCAGAAGTGATTTGAAATCGAATGCGAATGTGATGCGCAACAAAGGCATCGATAATGCGAAGGGCGAACTTATTGGGTTTCTTGACAGCGATGATGAATGGATGCCGGATCATCTTACCGTGAAAGTTGAGGAGCTGAGAGAAAGAAACGCCGATGGAATATTTGGTAGCTCGTTTATTGATAACGGCACTTCGAAAAGATATATTCCAAGTGTTGATATGCCATCACACCTTCATCCTGTTGAGTATCTCTTGAGCATTGGTTTTGCGGGAACACCTTCATTTCTTGTTCGAACTGAAGCTGCGAAAAATATTATGTTCGATGAACAATTACATCGACATCAGGACTTTGATTTTTTCTCAAGATTTGCTGTGAAATATGTTTTCGTTGCCAGCTGGAAACCGACAGTCATCATTCACTGGACGGATGGTGAAGTGCGTCAAAAACACGCCGGCAGTGAGATTCGATTCATTCAGCATAATTTCAAAAATATCCAGCCGAAAATTTATAAGACTTATCACTTGAAAAGACTGCTCGCATGGCGCTCTTCAGGCAATGAAAAAGTAATCGCACATTATAAACAGGAGACGTTGAGATACATCCATCATCTTCCGTTTATTGAGTATTGTTCTGTCTTTCCTCAACGCACCGGTGTATGGGGATTTCTGATGAACTGGATTGGTTATTCAAGTCTTTCGCTGAAAAGAAAATTCTCTCAACCGAAACGAGCAACACTTTTAGAGGAGTGAATAATATTGGTTGCGTACCGCATTCATCGAAACATCTTAGCCTGAAGAATTGCTTTCGAAACCCGGGTACGAATTGCGACTCTCCATCTGATATACTTTTGCATCCTGAAAATTATAGGTGAATATGAATAATTATGATGTTGTAATCATTGGTTCGGGTCCCGGCGGTTATGTCGCAGCCATTCGTTGCGCACAGCTCGGACTCAAAACCGCGATCATTGAAAAGTACAATTCGCTCGGTGGTACATGCCTGAATGTAGGTTGTATTCCAAGCAAAGCATTACTTGATTCGTCAGAGCATTTTCACAATGCATTGCACACTTTCAAAGAGCACGGCATCGATATGAAAAACGAGCCGAAGGTGAATATCAAACAGATGATCAAAAGGAAGCAAGATGTTGTCGATCAGACTGTAGGTGGTATCAATTTTTTGATGAAGAAAAATAAAATTGATGTCTTCACAGGTCATGGATCATTTCTCGATAGAAACACTGTGAACATTGCTAAGTCGGATGGCAGCGAAGAAAAGATCAGCGCGAAGAATATCATCATCGCAACAGGATCTAAGCCTGCTTCCCTGCCTTTCATCAATATCGACAAAAAGCGAATCATCACAAGTACTGAAGCGCTCAAACTGGAAGAGGTTCCCAAGCATCTCATCGTTATCGGTGGTGGTGTGATTGGCCTCGAGCTTGGTAGCGTTTATGGTCGCCTCGGCGCGAAAGTGAGCGTGGTTGAATTCATGGACAGCCTTATTCCAACGATGGATCGCACCTTGGGAAAGGATTTGCAACGTGTTCTGAAGAAAAATAATTTCGACTTTTATCTTTCACATAAAGTGAAAGCTGTTAGCACCACAGGCAAAACAGTAACCGTGAAAGCTGACAATGCAAAGGGTGAAGAATTGGTGTTGGAAGGTGATTATGTGTTGGTTGCGGTGGGAAGAAAACCCTACACAGACAAATTAGGACTTGATAAAGCGGGTGTTGTTTTGGATGAAAGAGGACGCGTAAATGTGGATGCACATCTGCAAACGAACGTTTCCGGTATTTACGCTATTGGTGACGTAATCAAGGGCGCAATGCTTGCACACAAGGCAGAGGAGGAAGGTATTTTCGTTGCTGAGACCATCGCCGGACAAAAACCTCACATCAATTACAACTTGATTCCCGGCGTTGTTTACACATGGCCTGAAGTCGCCGCAGTCGGTCAGACCGAAGAGGAATTGAAGGCCGCAAGTATTCCCTACAAGACCGGATCTTTTCCATTCAAAGCAAGCGGAAGAGCGCGCGCAAGTATGGACCTCGATGGTCAGGTGAAGGTTTTAGCACATATGGAAACTGATGAGATTCTCGGTGTGCACATGGTTGGTCCGCGCGCTGCTGACATGATTGCGGAAGCGGTTGTAGCTATGGAATTCCGCGCTAGCGCTGAAGACATAGGGCGCATTAGTCATGCTCACCCAACTTTTACGGAGTGTTTTAAAGAAGCCGCGTTGGATGCAACAGCCAAGCGTGCTCTGCACATTTGAAAATTGTCTCTGCGTTTTTTTGGAAGCTTTCGGTTGTAAAACCTTCATTAATCATATGACAGCCAAATCATTTTTTGGTGTTGCACAATATTGGAAATGATATTATTGGTTAAGATTTTAGTTGGCTGATGCGTTCAAAATAAAATTTTTAAGTCCGCCTACGTTCTGCATTTGCACACCCTTTCCGGAAATAAAAGTCCTTTGGAGGAAAAATTTTCGAAATCAGAACTTGACTTGATGAGAAAGAAGATTCACTATGTTTGACGCCTTCAAAAAGCGGTTATTAACAAATCGTCTGAAGCCTTGCAACAACTGAAGCGGTTGCAGGTGTTGAAAAAGTAATGCATTCATCTATTTAAATAAGTAACACATTTTAAAAACAAATACGCTATGAGCAATAAGAAGTCGGGCAGTAATTTTAGCTCTATCTTTCCTTACATCGCTATTCCTGTGGCTTTGATCATCGGAGTGGTTATTTTTAAATTCATTCTTGGTAATCCTGCCAACTTCGAAGGTGGTGATCCGGAATTGGGACACCCAATCGATGGTAATATGTATGGTACTATCTACAAAGGTGGTTTCATTGTACCATTCCTTCTCGCCACCAACATCATCGTATTTACATTCTTCATTGAGCGTTTCCTTAGCCTAATGCAGGCCCGCGGAACCGGAAATGTTGAGACATTTGTTCGCAATGTTCGCGGTTTGCTCAACAACGATCAGATCGATCAAGCTATCGCTGCTTGCGACAAGCAGAAAGGTTCTATCGGTGCCGTTATGCGTGCCGGTCTTACTAAATACAAGACGCTCCAGAATGTGACCAACCTCGACAAAGAAGCTAAAGTAACTGCATTGAAGCAGGAACTTGAAGAAGCTACTTCCCTCGAACTTCCAATGTTGTCAAAGAATCTCGTGGTTCTTTCCACTTCTGCATCGCTTGGTGTATTGATTGGTCTCCTTGGAACTGTATTGGGTATGATTCACGCCTTCTCTGCAATGGCTGCAGGTGTGCCAGATCCGGCTCAACTTTCTGTCGGTATCTCTGAGGCACTTGTAAATACTTTCCTTGGAATCCTCGCGTCTGCATTGGCAATCCTTCTTTATAATTTCTTTAGCAATCGTATCGACCAATTGACATACGGTATTGATGAGGCAGGATTCTCTGTAGTGCAGACGTTCGCCGCGAAGCATTGATTTCTCTGTTTCTTTCGTTTTAATCAATCATTTAAAAAAAGAAAACAGAACGATGCCAAAAATTAAAGTACCCAAAAGCGCACCTAGCCTGGACATGACGCCCATGGTTGACCTTGCGTTTCTGCTGGTTACGTTCTTCATGTTAACGGCCAAGTTCAGAAACATGGAACCTATCACTGCAGATCCACCAAGTTCTACTTCGCTCACGCAGCTTCCGGAAAACGTGATGCTCATTACGATCGATACTGCCGGAAGAGCTTATTATGATATCGCCGGAAGAGGCGTTAGACAAAGGCTGATGGAGCGAATGATCTTGCGTTATCCCGGTGTGAAATTCACTCCTGATCAGATTGATGAATTCTCGAAGATGGGAACGTTCGGGCAGCCGGTGGAATTGATGGCGCAATACATAGCTGCTGATGCAGATATGAAGACCATCATGGATAACGGCGGAAAAGGAATTCCAATGGACTCATTGAACAATCAATTGGGTGACTGGATTCAGGAAGGTTACTATGCTTTCATGGACGATGCCACTGATAAAGGCATGACCAAAGATCAACTGAAGAAGGAAGGTTTGAGATATGCAATCAAGGCCGATGGAAACACGGACTATGAAAAAGTGAAAAGAGTCATTGACGTATTTCGTGATAAAGAAATTTATCAATTCAATATGGTCACCAACCTCGAAGGCGGCAATGACAACGCTGATGCTAATCTCACTACGAAATAATTTGAAAACCATTTAGACCAATAAGACATGGCAGAAATTATAGGTGGTGGTGGTGGTGGCGGAAAACACGGTAAAAAGAAAGCCAAGAAAGGTGCGGCCAGTATTGATATGACCCCAATGGTCGATATGGCGTTCCTTCTCCTGACATTCTTCGTACTCGCCGCAACTTTGGCCAAGCCGAAAGCAATGGAAATCATTTATCCTAAAGAGGTGGATGAAACGGATACAACGAAAACAAAACTTCAGGATAGATTAGCTACTACGCTACTTCTTGGAGTGAATGAAAACGAAGTATTCTACTATCCGGGTTTGTTTAAACCGGAAGAAACTGTTTTGATTCTCACGGACTTTTCCAAAGACGGTTTCAGAAAAGTGATGCTTGAAAGGAACGCGACAGTCGATAGCCAGGTAAAACAACTGAAGGAGAAGTTGTTCAACAAGGAAATTGACGAAGCAACTTACCAGGAGGCATACAAACAAGTGGTTAATGCAGATGACGCGCCTTTTGTGATCATTAAAACTGTGGGTGGAACCAAGTATAAAAATGTAATCAATGGAATGGATGAATTGAATATTTGCAATGTCCGCAAACGTGCTATTCAAGATATGGCCGAAAGTGAGTTCATTGCTTTGAGACAGAAATCATCTGAACTTGGCTTAAAGAAAAAATAAATTGACAGATTTATTGAACCCAATCACTTTCATGGTGTACGGGAAGAAAATAAGTCTAACCAAATAAAATTAATAACCATGACAGCATTAATCATAGTTCTAATCATCGCAGTTGTTATTGCGTTGGTGAGCATGGATACAAGCTGGACGAATGTCCTTAGTGGCGATCGCAACGATCTTGTTTTTCAAGACAAGTTCAAAGCATATGGTGCATACATGCTCAGAAAAGGGCATACGCGCACAATGGCCATTGCGCTCGGTAGCACGATATTCATCACCGCTGCAGGATTTACGGCTCCATTGATTTTCGGTCACAGACCGGAAGAAGTGGTTGAAATTCCCGCGGATAAAATTCTTGAGATGTTGACGCCTCCGCCAACAAATCCGGATGAACCACCACCACCACCACCACCACCGCCGCCGCCACCGCCACCGCCAACGATCGAGCAAGTGAAATTCACTGAGATCGAGGTAACGGAAGAGGAAGTAAAGGATCCGCCTCCGGCTGTGGATGAATTGCAGGACAAAAACGTTGGAACCAAGGACCAGGAAGGTGAAGAAGGACCTATCGGACCGGTTGAACCTCTTGTAACGGTTATCGAAGAAGAAAAACCTGAAGAGCCGGTTTCATTTGCTCAAGAGATGCCGCAATATCCGGGCGGAGAATTGGCAATGTCTCGCGATATCATGGAGAATGCTCCCTATCCCGAAATGGAAAAGGAAAACAATATTCAGGGTAAAGTGTATGTGCAGTTTGTTGTGGAGAAAGATGGCTCTGTTACGAATGTGAAGGTTCAACGCGGCGTTCCTGGCGGACCAAACCTGACTCGTGTTGCCGAGAACGCAGTGAAGAAGTTGAAGAAATTTGCACCTGCTAAACAGAACGGTCGCGCCGTGCGTCTCGTGATGACCGTGCCGGTAAACTTCACTCTTAAATAGAATTTTATTTCAGTAAATATTTAAAAGGCTGTCCTGAGGGATGGCCTTTTTTTATTTGGTGAATTTGGGCGCGTTTGTCCCGTGAAGTGTGGGATAGTTATTGGTTATTTGGTTATTGAGTTATTAAGCGAGCCACCATCTAATGTCGTGAATGATTCTGGATTATCATTTTCTTTTTTTTATCGCATAGCATTGAAGGTTTTTCGGGAAGAGCCAGACGAACAGTTCTTGAATTTTGAATTAGAAGAGTGATTATTGGTGAGAGTTTTTAGGCGAATCGTGAACGCAATCACAATCCCGCCTGTACCAATGGTGTTAAGCAGTGTAACCTTTAAAACATATACACCATGTTTATTACCATCATCTCAGCTATCGCACTCATCGTCTTTTTGTTTTCTGTGGATCAGTCATGGTCCAATGTGATTTCATCTCAACGCAATGATCTGGTTTTTGAAGATCGCAATCAGGATTATGGCGCCTATTCATTGCGACATGAATATCACCGTAACATCTTTTTTGCCTTACTTATTTCCGTTGGTTGCATCGGTGGCGGCTTGCTTGCAGTCAGTGCAATGCGGTCTTCGATAGTATCAGTGAAAATGCCTGTTCTCGACGATATCAACATCTTTGTCAATGCGAATACCATTGCTCAAGCGGAGCAAAAGGCAAAAATTCCTTTCAAGCGTGAAGAACAAAAAAGTTCCGGTATGGACAATCGCGAAGTACAGATTGTGGATACTCAGACGAAAGCTGTCGCTTCTTCCGACGAACGTCATGATAAGCAACAAGGCACAGGAGGCGATGATGACATTGTTCTTTTAGCTCCTGTTGGCGACGGAGCTGGCGGCGATGGCAGCGGCACAGCAACTGTTGTTGAGCCAAAGAAGAATGCGAGACGTTATGTTCGCAACAAGCCTGAGTTTCCTGGTGGCGACCAAGGGTTAATGAAATATATGAATCCCCGCGTGAAGTATAATGATCGTGAGATTGACCGGCATGTTGAAGGTACTATTTATATCACTTTTGTGGTATATGAAGATGGAAGCGTCGGCGAAGTGAACATTGAACGCGGTATACTCGGTGGTGAGCGTCTGGCAAAGCAAGCCATGGAAGCAATACTCAGAATGCCGCGCTGGACGCCCGGTAACGATGGTCAGGAGCCATTACCTGTAATTGTAACAATGCCTTTAAAGTTGGAGCTGAGAAATTGATTTATCTTGCGCCTTCTTAAAAAAACGGATGAATACTTCTGTAATGCTCAGTTATGCGATGATTGCCCTGCTCGTTCTGGTAGCATTGCTTTGCTTCGTATCCAAAGGCTCGGAACAATGGCTGCCAGGTAACAGAAAGTATATCATGGGTTTTGTTTTGCTCGCGTATTCTCTCATCCGATTTATTCGCCTCAGACGATTTATTAAAATGAATTCGCATGAAAATTAATCTTCGTATTTTATTGTATGCTGTTGTTGCGATGATTGCTTCTTCATGCAATGTTGCACAGGACAAAAACAAAACAACCATCACTTCTGGTGTACTTAAAATCGGTGTCGACGACAGCTATTCATTGATGATGGACTCGCAGGTTTTTACCTACATGGGAATAAATAAATACGCCGAAATTCTACCAACGTATAAACCTGAGGCTGACATAATGCGCGATCTTCTCAATGACAGTATTCAAGCTGCTGTTGTGGGCAGACCATTGAATGAGGAGGAATTGGCTTACTTCAAAAGTATTCAACGATTACCTGAAAGTATTCTAATTGCTCACGATGGAATTGCTCTCATCCTCAATCCTGCAAATACCGACACAACAATCACGCTGCAACAATTGCGTGATATTTTTGAAGGTCGCGATAGTTTGTGGAGCCAGCTTTCTGCTAAATCTGTTACAGGAAAAATTCAAGTGGTTTTCGATAATCCGAAATCATGCAATGCGCGAACGATCAAAGAAAAATTCGGGATCGAAGAATTTCCTCCCTATTGTTTTTCGCAACGCACCAATGAAGAGGTGATCAATTATGTCAACCAAAACAAGAATGCCATCGGTATTATCAGCATTAGCTGGATCAGCGATCAGGAAGATCCTGTAAGTAAGAAATACAGAAGTATGGTGAACACATTCGGAATAATTGACAGTAGTAATGTGATCAAGCCCGGTTTGCCGCGCCGACCCTTTCAGGCCTATGTTTTCGATAAGACTTATGCTTTGCGTCGCGAGGTGTATTACATACGTACTGGTCTCAGTGGAACGCTTGGCACAGGCTTTGCAAATCACTTGGCAGGAGAGAAAGGTCAGTTGGTCATTCACAAAATGGGAATGGTTGCAGCAATAACTCCAAACCGAACAGTAAAAATTTCAGAATAGGAAGTCAACTACATCTAAGTAATGAAAAGTAAATACATCATACTTGCCATAATATTAATGGCATCAGCATTTCAGATCAACGCACAGACGCGCGACGAAGCGGTGAAGAAGACACTCAACGAACGTTATGAATCCGCCGAGGCGGACTTGAAAGAATTGATCGCGCGTGATCCATCTAACGGCGATAATTATTTTGCCGCCGGTGATAATTATTTATACTGGGGTGATCGCATGGCCGATGCTGAAGCGATGTATCGCAAAGGAACAGAAGTCGCTCCCGCAAATCCACTCAATTTCGCAGGTCTTGGTCGTCTTGCTTGGAAAAAAGGTGATGCTGTTGTTGCCAATGCACAGTTTGCAAAAGCAGAGGAAATCATGAATGCAAAGGGAAACAAAATTGATAAGGGCGTTAAGCAATTGACTTATCTCAAAATGTGCGAGGTGCTCACACAGAACGAGCAACAGAATCTTGAAAAAGCCATATTGTACATCAACAGTGCTATTCCATTGAATGATAAAAATCCTGAAGTTTATATCCAACTTGGAGACTACTATAGCGAGCGTGACGGCATGAATCTGAGCAACGCTATCATGCAATACAACAAAGCGCTGGAAGTTGATCCGAAATATACAAGAGCCATTTTGCGCAAAGGTGTATTGTACACGAAGGTGAAGAACTACGACGAAGGTTTGAACTATTACAACGAAGCCATCAATCTCGATCCGAATTTTGCTCCTGCATACCGCGAAAAAGCAGAGTTACTTTATAAAGCACAACGCTATCCTGCCGCCATTGAAGCTTATGGAAAGTACCTCGAACTCAACAACAACTGTCGTGTGCAACAGCGATATGCAAGTTTTATCTTTTTGACAAAGGAATATGCCAAGGCTGCGATTGAACTTGAAAACGCATTGCCTTGTAATCTTGAAAATGGTTTTATGTATCGCTTACTTGGCTATACGTTTTATGAAACCGGAAATTACAACAAGGGTAATGAGTACATGGATCAATTCTTTGCAATAGCCAGTGCTAAAGGTCTTCCAACTATTGTTGGTAGCGATTATGCATACAAAGGAAAGTTGCTTTCGAAACTTGGACAAGATTCGCTGGCCATTGAACTCATGAAGAAGGCTGTTGTGGAAGATCCAAATTATCTTGATGGATATTCTGATATCGCCGCTATCTATTTCAAGCAAAAAAATTATGGTGAAGCTGCAAACTTTTACCAACAAAAAGTGAATGCCAACACCGAGCAGAATGCTCTCGATTATTATTATCTCGGTCAGGCGCGCTATTACAATAAGGAGTGTGACCTGGCTGATGTTGCTTTTGAAATTGCAGCAACCAGATATCCTGATGCCAATTTCTGGAGAGGACGTTGCAAAAACAAACTCGAGCCAAATCCTGATGAGCCGATAGGTCTTGCAAAACCGTATCATGAATTGTTTATCAAAACAATCGGTAACGATCCAAAAAAGGTCGAAGCGAACAAAAGAAATTTGATTGAAGCATACAGTTATCTCGGTCTGTATTACGGAAAGAATAAAAATTTCGATTGCTCAAAAACTGCCTGGAATAAAGTATTGGAACTTGATCCATTGAACAAAGTGGCCAATGAGATTATGCTGAATGAACAATTGAAGAATGCGGTTGGAATTTGCGAGTTAATTCCCGCGGAATAAGGATTGTAGGATTATAGGGCAAGAGCATTCTGAATAAGTTGGAATTCTCCATGCTAAAGCAATTCAAAGATTCAATCATTCAAAATTCAAGAACTGCTTTTAGAATTCAAAGATTCAATCATTCAAAATTCAAGGATCGCACTCAAAGCGTTTTTGAGGAAAATTGAATTCTCCATTTCTCCAATCCTCCGTGCTAAAGCAATTCAATAATTCAAAAACAACATACTTGAAGCTGTTTCTGAAGAGGTTTGAATGCTCCATTTCTCCAATTCGCCGTGATAAAAAAACAATAAGGCAGTGCTCCCCATTCGGTGGTGACTCGCGCAATAACTCAATAACTATACAGGGCATCATTGGGCAATCTCAGCCCCAATCTCCAAAGCATCAATTCACCCAATCACACATTCTCTCATTTCGAGATATTAATGCAGCGCTGCAAAAACATCAATGCTTCACGCGTGCTTGCATAATGACCCATGTGTCCGGTTTCAGCCGCGATATAGGCCACTGCTCCCGGTAATTGCGCAATCTCAGCATTCATCACATCCAGTGGAAGCGAGGTGTCTTTGTCGCCAAGAAAGTAAAAAAGTGAAAAATTGCGCGTCTTCATGAATTCAATTTGATCGGGACGCTGAATCATGACTTCTTGTGCGCTGACGATGGCTTCAATGGAAAGATCCTTAGCCCTGTTGATCTGATACTGAATTTCTTTTTTGCAACGTTCTCTGTTTGCTTCGTAATAAATACTGTTGATCATCGTACTCACATACAAATCTTTGTTCGCCGTTGCAGCAATGATCGCGCGCTTTCGGTCTTCGATTTTTTCAGGACTGTCTTTACCAGCTTTCGAATGAAACATACATAGTCCAACAATTTTTTCGGGTATCATCGAGGCCAGGGTCGCACTGAGATAGCCTCCCATGGAATGTGCTATGATGAAGATTTTCTCTTCAGGCTTAAGCGATAATTGATCAAGAATATTCTGACAATACGACTCAGCAGTTTTCTCTTCCGGTATAAAAGTATTTTCACCATGTCCCGGTAATTCTGGCGTACTGACTAAAGAACCATTTTTTGTAAGACCATCGATGATGTGTTTCCACATAGAAGCATCTTCCAGAAAACCATGAATAAATACAAGTCGATATGAAGACATCAGCGATGAAAATTATTCCGCAAAATAAGAAAGCATTCAAAAACCCTCTTGAAATATGAAGGTGATTGACTACAGACTAGACAGATTCCGCTATCACCTCTTCTACAATATCCGGCATTTTTGCTTTCAATAAATTTTCTATGCCGCCTTTAAGCGTGGCTGTTGACGATGGACATCCACTACAAGAACCTTTCAACTGCACGTAAACTTTTTTGTCTTTGTATGCCATAAAATCAATGGCGCCTCCATCCATTTCAACTGCAGGTCGTACAAATTCGTGTAACAGAAAACGTATGTCGTCATCGTATTCGGTCGCTTCAAACTGACTGAAGTCAGTGGCTTTCGCGTGAACTGCAGCAACAGGATCTTCTGTGATCGTTTCTTTCGTTCTGTTGAGAATATCGGCCGTTACAACACTCACTGCAATTTCATTGTCCATTAACCATTCGCGGATGTATTCGCGCAATTGTTGCACAATCATTTCCCATCCCAAGGATTCGTCTTTTAAAACCGTTACGAACGATCCACTGATGAATACACTCGTTACGAAAGGAAAATTGAAAAGCTCTTCTGCGAGCGGCGAAGATCCTTTCGCTTCGCTTTTACTTCTATACTCCACTTGCATTCCACCTGCGACCAATGCGCGATCAGCAACGAACTTCATTGCCGCCGGATTTGGCGTCATTTCAGCGTATACTGCGGTGGGAATCCTCTTCTTTGTTTCCATAGTGCAAATTTAGATTTGAATTCACCATAGTCCACAATAACATTGCGCAACACTTTTAGAGTTTTATCCATGAGGAATTTTATCGTCACCATAATTGCATTGCTGCTTTCAGTTGCTGTGAGCATTGCTCAGCCTACGTTTCCATACAATGGCGTGAAGCCAAAGGATGTTACTTCTGTTGTATTTACACATGCTACCGTTCAAGTCGATTACCAAACACGCATTGAAGATGCTACGGTTATCATTGAGAAAGGAAAGGTTGTAAGCGTTGGTCGCGACCTTAAAATTCCTTCTAACGCAGTAGTGATGGATTTGATGGGTAAGTATGTTTATCCTTCTTTTATCGATTTGCACAGTGAATATGGATTGGCTTCAACTACTCCGTCTCCGGGCATAGAAACAAGAGGCGAGCGCCGTCAAGTTGCTGATGTTGGCGATAAAGGCGCGTTGGGTTGGAATCCGGCTATTCACGCCGAGTACAACGCGGCTCTTCAATTTTCTCCAAAGGATGAATCAGCAAAGGAATTGCGTTCTATGGGTTTTGGTGCAGTTCTTACGCTCAAACAGGATGGTATCGTTCGTGGTACTTCTGCTTTGGTAAGTCTTGGCGAAAATGCGAACATCGCTTTGATTCGACAAGATGCTGCGGCCCATTATTCTTTTAATAAAGGAAGCAGTTCGAATGCTTATCCTTCTTCTTTGATGGGAAGTATTGCACTGCTGCGACAAACGTATTACGATGCAAACTGGTATCGAGATGGAGGCAATAGGGAGGAAAGAAATCTTTCGCTTGAAGCATTCAATCGCATTCGCTCGATTCCTCAAATTTTTGATGCCGGTGAGAAATGGAATGTCTTGCGCGCAGATAAAGTGGGGGATGAATTCAATGTTCAGTACATTATCAAAACAGGAGGTAACGAGTATCAAAGACTTGCAGAAATCAAGGCCACGAAAGCGGCACTTATTGTACCCATTGTTTTCCCGGATGTATACGATGTGAGCGATCCTTTTCTTTCTCGTCTTGTGAGCCTTGAAGAAATGAAACACTGGGAACTCGCGCCATCCAATTGCGCAACGCTTGCAAAGGAACAAATTCGTTTTGCGATAACGTCTTCAGGTTTTCAGGAGAAGAGTTTGTTCTTGAAAAATCTTCGCAAAGCTGTAAAGCGTGGTCTTTCGGAACAGGAAGCATTGAAGGCTTTGACATTGACACCGGCGCAAATGATCAACGCAGAAAGTGAATTGGGAAAAATTCAACCTGGTATGTGGGCGAATTTTTTCATTGCTTCCAAAAACATATTCGAAGAAGATGCAGTCATTTATGAAAACTGGGTGCAAGGAAAACCCTATGTGATTGAAGTAGTAAAATCATTGGAACTCGCCGGCCAATATCAATTGAAGCTTCCCAAGCACACCTACGATCTCAATGTAAAGGAAGATGGAGGCAAAGTCAAAGCAGACGTTAAATTCATTCAACAATCAAAAGACAGTTTGGGAAATGCAAGGGCCGATACAATTTCTTATTCTGTGAATCTCGTTGTTGCAAATGAATTGATCACAATGACTTTTGAGGCAAAGGATTCAATATACAATGGCGTGATTCGCTTCTCCGGTGATGTTGCTGACGATAGAAAATCATGGAGTGGAAAGGGCGAAGATGCGAAGGGTGGATGGTTTGATTGGACGTGTATTCGAACAAGTGATGCGACGGAGAAAAAGAAGGAATCCAAAAAGGATTCATTGAATATGGAAGTAGGTGAAATTATTTTTCCTTTCACTGCTTATGGCAATTTGAAGTTACCGAAACAAGAGACATTTCTCATCAAGAACGCAACAGTTTGGACTTGCGACGTTGCCGGAAAATTGGAGGATGGGTCGGTGCTTATCGTCAATGGAAAAATTGCTGCAGTAGGAAAGAATATTGATGGATCAAAATATCCAGACGCTCGAGTTATCGACGCAAAGGGTAAACACGTTACACCTGGAATCATCGATGAACACAGTCATATTGCATTGGCAAGTGTGAATGAAGGTTCGCAAGCTTCGAGTGCCGAGGTGCAACAGGCAAGTGTGATTTATCCTGAGGACATCAATATTTATAGACAACTTTCCGGGGGTGTTACTGCTTCTCAGTTGTTGCACGGAAGTGCCAATCCCATTGGCGGACAGAGCGCACTCATTAAATTGCGCTGGGGACAGAATGCCGATGAACTACTCATTAAGGGCGCGTCTGGTTTTATCAAATTCGCATTAGGAGAAAATGTAAAGCAATCGAATTGGGCAAATGATGGTTCGCGTTTTCCGCAAACAAGAATGGGGGTGGAACAGATTTATTATGATCACTTCATTCGCGCACGTGAGTATGGTGATGCGTGGAAAGGCAATCAGGTAAATGGAAAAAATTCATCGTCGAAACTTATTCGTCGTGATCTGGAAATGGATGCGCTCTATGAAATTCTGGAGAGGAAACGCTTCGTGACTTGTCATAGCTATGTTCAAAGTGAAATCAATATGTTGATGCACGTGGCTGACAGCATGCATTTTACGATCAACACATTCACACATATTCTGGAAGGTTATAAAGTGGCGGATAAAATGAAAGCACATGGTGCAGGCGCTTCTTCGTTCAGTGATTGGTGGGCGTATAAGTTTGAAGTGAAGGATGCAATTCCATACAACGGCGCGTTGCTATGGGAGCAGGGAATCACTGTCGCGTTCAATAGCGATGATGCAGAGATGGCCCGTCGTCTCAATCAGGAAGCAGCGAAGGCTGTGAAGTATGGTGGTGTGCCGGAAGAGGAGGCACTGAAATTTGTGACACTCAATCCCGCAAAACTTTTACACCTCGACAAACAAATGGGAAGTCTGGTTGTCGGAAAAGATGCCGACCTTGTCATTTGGAGTGATCATCCGTTGAGTATTTACGCAAAAGCAGAAAAGACTTTCGTTGATGGAATTTGTTACTACGACATAGAAAAAGATCTCGAAATGAGAAAGTGGATAGAAACGGAACGCTCACGGCTCATTCAGAAAATGATGCTTTCCAAGCAAAATGGTGATCCGTCACAGGCGCCTTCGTTCAAAGACAAAAAGCATTTTCATTGTGACACGATGGATCAAACATCGCAAGGCGTTTTATTTAATAAGTAATTACACATGAGAAACATAATTTTCTTTTTCCTACTGATACCCGTTGCATTCTTCGCGCAACAAAATCCGGTGCCTGCTAAAACGCAATCGAAATCCATTCTCATCATGAATGCCACGGCGCATATTGGTGATGGGAAAGTGATCGAAAACAGCGCCATTGGTTTTAGAGATGGAAAACTTGTAATGGTGGCAGATGCTCGTTTGATACGGTTGGCTGCAGGTGCGTATGACAGCACAATCAACGCCGAAGGGATGCATGTGTATCCCGGATTTATCGCGTGTAACTCTACACTTGGACTTGTGGAACTCGATGCAATTCGTCCGACAATTGACGATGCTGAAACAGGCACTTACAAACCATCCATGCGAGCTGCGAGTGCGTATAATACTGATTCAGAAATTATTCCTACAGTGCGGAGCAATGGTGTGCTGATGGGACAGATCACGCCACGCGGTGGCGTCGTCAGCGGAACTTCTGCTGTTATGCAATTTGACGCTTGGAACTGGGAAGATGCAATTGTTCGAGAGGACGATGGCGTGCATCTCAACTGGCCCATGGTTTATCACAGACATTATGAAAAGGGAAAAATTTTGCTCGAAAGGGTAAAGACTTATGATCAGCAATGGCGAGAGATTCAATCCTTTTTTAGTGAAGCGATAGCTTATTGTTCTGTGAAAAATCCTACGTTGATAGAAGTGCGCTTCGAAGCTTTGCGTGGTGTTGTTGAAGGCAATCAGAATCTTTATGTGCATGCCGATGATGCTAAATCCATGACAGAAGCGATCAATTTTAAAGTGCAAATGGGAATTCAGAAGATGGTGATCGTCGGAGGTTACGATGCCGTTCGAATTGCAGATTTGCTCAAGACCCACAATATTGCAATCATGCTTGGACGCGTTCATGCGTTGCCGGATTTCAGTGATGATGATATTGATCTACCGTACAGGTTGCCAAAATTATTATTCGATGAAGGTGTGCAATTCTGTATTCAAAATGAAGGTCAAATGGAACGCATGGGTTCGCGGAATTTGCCGTTTCATGCAGGCACCGCTGTCGCCTATGGATTGCCGTATGAAGAGGCTGTTCGTTCTTTAACACTCACACCTGCCATCATTCTTGGCATTGAACAACTATGTGGATCACTGGAAGTTGGTAAGGATGCAACTCTATTTATTTCAAAAGGCGATGCACTTGATATGAAAAGCAATGAGCTCACACATGCTTTTATCCAAGGTAGGGAAATTGATCTCAGCAGCAAACAAACTGTTTTGTACGAGAAGTATAAAGCGAAATACGACGAGGAGAGGAAGAAGTAATTGAACGCGAATCTTCAAGTTTGAAACAAGAATTGTGACATATGCATTGAGACTTTGTCTTTCTTTTGCAGCCAACAAAAAAGCGGAAATTGAAACTACGGGCAGATAATATTGTAAAGCGTTATGGTTCACGGACTGTTGTTCGTGGCGTTTCTTTTGACGTAGGTCAGGGAGAAATTGTCGGTCTGCTCGGCCCGAATGGCGCGGGAAAGACGACGAGCTTTTACGTAGTTGTTGGATTGGTGAAGCCGAATGAAGGCAAGGTTTTTCTTGATGAATTGGAGATCACCAACGAACCGATGTACCGCAGAGCAAAGCTCGGAGTAGGTTATTTGCCGCAGGAAGCAAGTGTGTTTCGAACGCTTTCAATCGAAGACAACATCAAAGCGGTGTTGGAAATGACGAAGTTGACGAAGGCTGAGCAAACGTTAAAACTCGACGCTCTGCTCGATGAATTCGGACTCACTGAAAAAAGAAAATACATCGGCAATCACCTGAGTGGTGGCGAGCGAAGAAGAACAGAAATTGCGCGTGCACTCGCTACTGATCCAAAATTTATTTTACTCGACGAACCTTTTGCCGGTGTCGATCCCATTGCCGTTGAGGACATTCAAAAAATTGTTTTCCAGCTCAAACTGCGCAACATCGGAGTGCTCATCACTGATCACAATGTGCAGGAAACACTTTCCATCACCGATCGTGCGTACTTATTATATGACGGTAATATTCTCAAAGCCGGCACAGCAGAAGAACTTGCAGCTGATGAAGAAGTAAGACGCGTTTATCTCGGACAGAATTTTGAGCTTAAAAAAGTTCGAGTGCAATAGCGTGTTGTCTATATTAGGATAAGCAGACAAACGATTAAAGAAAGCAATCCGAAGACGATGCCTCCGATGGCCATTCGCAAATTTTTCTTTTTCTTTCCCTTGGGCTTTTTAAGTTTCGAAAGCCCGGCAAAACATAGGGCAATTCCTAATGCTCCGAATATGATTCCAATAACAGGAATGTTGAGAAATGCCAAAGTTGACCAACCCCAGAACCAGGTTGACACTGCCGATGAGGAAAACCCCCAACTAATGGTAGGTTCAATTTTTTCCTTTTTCTTCTTTTTCTTTTTGGCAGTGGCTTCGGAAAAATTAGGTTTGTAATCGTCATCTATTCGAACGACAGTTTTATCACTTACTTGATTGTCGGTGTCTTGAAGTTTGAATGTCAACACCTTCAATTCTTCATGCTTGTCGCCTTGGGATTGAACGTCTTCGTTTTCCTCAGTAGTTATAGAAGTAATGGGAATGTTTGTTGTTTCATTTTCTTGTTGAATCGAATTTGCTTTTAAAACAGTAGTTGCAGTTTCCGGCTTTGGGGCATCACTACTTTTTTCAGTAAACCATCCCTTACAATATTTTCTTTTTTGAAATTTCGCACCACTGATTACATCGGAAGATGTGTGGCAAGATGAAAGTAAAATCACCGCGAACGCGGCAAGGTAAAGTGATTTCATAATGTGATTTTGGCTATTGAATTTGGAAATATATGAAAACGTCAAGTTTTTATCAAAATCATAGTTCGCTCAAGAATGTTCAAACTTCGTTTTGGGCCACATTTGAAAGGCCAATTTTTTTCAGCGTAGAATAGTATGGAATAAAAGGTTGAGTGGCATTTTTAGTGTGGCATCACAATTTTGCCACACTATAAATGCCACGCTATGAAATTTCACCTATTTTTATTCTTACTAAAAAAAAGACTTTGGAATTTGATTTGAAGAATTTGCGCCGAGAATTGGGTACGACTCAAATTGAGCTGGCGGAAATGTTGGGTGTAAGTCGTGCGATACTTTCCATGGTGGAAATTGGACAACGCACTTTGCCCGATCATGCTTTGCTTAAACTTTCCAGAATACAAAGAAAGCTAGAGGAAAATAATTCCAATCAAACTAAATCGAAATCCAACGACGTATACGGCGAGGAGCAACAAAAGGAGATCGATCAGCATATTGAAAAAGTAAAAGGGCTGCTGTTCATCAGAGAAAAATTGCGAGATAAAGCAAAAGGACAATTGATAAGAATGCGCATGAAAAATGCGGGCGCTCTGGAGTCGATTCGATTGGTTGAGGAAGAGTTGAAATTGTTCGAGGGAATAGAAACATACACAGGCAAATTGAACATCCGCCGCGACAATGCAATAAAATTAAATGAAGATACACATCCTGTAAAGCAGTTGATTCTGCAATTGCGATTGGCGGAAATGGAAGCCATGGTAACTGCGACAGCTCAAGAACTCAATAGATTATTGACAACGATTTAAAAATTCCGATAACAATGCGCAGCA
>JAYTOA010000110.1:0-22027 GCA_043748015.1 Flavobacteriales bacterium | reverse complement strand
TTTACTCTTCCTCCGCTTCAAAAAACTCCTTGATCTTATTCAGGAAGCTCGCAGGACCACGGTTTTCGCGCTGCTTTTCTTTGAGCGTTGATGTGGATTGTTTGTCGTGTGCGGTATTCTCTGTGCTGTTGTCCGACATCGATACGCTGAATTTGTCGAGTCCTTTGATGACAAGTCCAACACCTGTGCTCAATGCAGGTATCAGCATGTTTTCATTGGCAGCTTTGCTCACGTGTTCGTTTGGATAACCTATGCGGCAATCCATGCCAGTGAGGTATTCTACCAATTGCTTCATGTGCTTCAATTGCGATCCACCACCGGTAAGCACGATGCCACCGATGAGTTGCTTCTCGTATCCGCTGTTGCGTATCTCGTAGTAAACGTGCTCAACTATTTCTTCCATGCGCGCCTCGATGATTTGCGCTAGGTTCTTCAAAGAAATTTCTTTCGGATCTCTTCCTTTCAAACCGGGAATACAAACTATTTCGTTGTCTTTGTTTTCCGTTGCCAAGGCACTACCGAATTTCACTTTCAACTGCTCAGCCTGGTTGCGCATGATGGTGCAACCTTGCTTGATGTCTTCTGTGATGATGTTTCCACCAAAAGGAATGACCGCAGTGTGACGAATAATGCCGTCCTGGAAAATAGCGATGTCTGTTGTGCCACCACCGATGTCCACCAATACTACGCCTGCTTCTTTCTCTTCCTCGCTCAACACAGCAGCGGCACTTCCGAGCGGCTCTAATGTTAATGCATCAACCGTCAGTCCGGCTTTCGTTACACACTTATATATGTTTTTGATCGCAGTGATCTGTCCTGTGATGATGTGAAAATTCGCCTCAAGACGAATGCCGCACATACCAATTGGCTCCTTCACACCCGTCTCACTGTCGACAGTAAATTCCTGTGGCAATGCATGGATGATTTCCTCACCTGGAAGCATCACGAGTTTGTACATGTCTTCAACGAGAGCGTCGATGTCCGATTGCTTTATCTCTTCGTCCATGTTGCGACGCGTGCGTATGCCACGGTGTTGCAAACTCTTGATGTGCTGGCCGGCAATACCGACATTCACGAGGCGAATGTTGACGCCGCTTTCGCGCTCGGCTTCTTCCACAGCAGCGCGAATACTCGCCACGGTTTTTTCAATATTCGAAACGACACCGCGCGTTACGCCGATGCTCTCGCTCTTGCCGATGCCGAGGATTTCGATTTTGTTGTTATCCGTTTTGCGACCTACCAGACACGCGATCTTGGTGGTTCCTATGTCGAGTCCAACTACTATTTCAGAGTTCATACTGTATGATTTCTATTTTTGATTTCACTAAAAAATTCCTGCTAAAAGTTTTCACATCATCGTCTTGCACACACTACCTGTCCTTCATATTCCACATTGATGACGCTGTACACATTCAAATCCTGGGTGTGGATGGTGTTCGCATAAAACGCCATCAACTTTCTAAACTTCTCTTCAAGATCCACGGGTGCACCAATTTTTATTCTGTGATTACCTACGCGCGGAATGATCTCAAACTCTCTTTCGGAGTTGATGTAAACGTGCTCCACTTGCGCTTTCCAAAAAGGGTTTTCTGAAATGAATTTTGTGAAGCGATAAATGTCATCGAGCAATGTGGATTCTAAAAACGCTTCATCATCCTGACGATCAAGTATGCTGACTTGAGACATTTTCTCGTTGATGACACCCGTGAACACCGGAACTTTCGCAGTGTAATCATCTGACAATGCCATGGTGAATCCGTCTTTGTCAAGATAGAAACTATTGCCTTCACTTGTGAAAATTCGCGCGATGGGTGTGCGCTGCTGAACGCGTATCACGCATCTTCCATCAACAGTAGTGTACACATGTGCTTCGCGAATGGATGAATTACCTGCGAGTTTTTTGTGGATAGCCGCAATGTCAATTTCGTTGAGTTTTTTGCCGACAATCTGATCGGTAGATGAAGTAGCCATCGATGTGACCGTCGCCTCGTCGATGTATTTTTTCTCACCAACACTTTCCACTTCAACATCCAACTTCCAGCATAAGGCATCGTGTTGCTTTTTTCCGACAAATCCCAGCAATGTAAAAATGATAATTGCGCCGGTGATTGCGGCGCTGTTGATCAGCCACATTCTTCTGCGCTTCTTGCGCTGAATGTCTTTGAGTAATATGTTGCTTTCCTGGGTCACCGGCTGAAGTCGCAACTCGCATTTCAGCCAAATGTTTTAGTTGGGTTGATGAATTCTGAAACTCATCCTTCCGATCAAAACATAAAACCAAAAATTGAAATCACTCTGAGAAGGCTTTTGCCACAGGAACTACCATCGCATCAATATCTCCAGCTCCCAACATCACGATGACTTCCCGCGGACTACTTCTCAGTTCTGCTAATAACTCACTTTTCTGTACAAGCTTTTTAGATGGTTTTGTGATTTTATCCAACAGCATTTGTGAATCAATTCCGGGCATGGGAAGTTCGCGTGCCGGATAGATGGGAAGGAGGATGATATCGTCCAAAAGCTCCAGGCTTCGTGCAAATTCATCAGCAAAGTCGCGGGTTCTGGAGAAAAGATGGGGCTGAAAAACACCGGTAATCTTCTTTTCGGGGTAAAGCTCCCGAACGGAATGAAGACATGCTTTCAACTCCTCGGGGTGGTGCGCATAGTCGTCAATCATCACCAGATCGTCCCGACGGATGTGGTATTCGAAGCGCCGTTTCACGCCTTTGAAATCTTTGAGCGCGGCTTTTACTTGTTCTTCGCTGATACCGAGTTCGAAAGCAATGGCAACTGCGGCAACGGCATTCTCGACGTTGTGCGTACCAGCCAGACCAAGTTCAATGTTCTCCCATTTCACCTTAGGTGTCTGGAAGGTGAAAAAGTAGCGACCATCTTCAATGTAAATATCACGGCCGCGGTAGTCAGCGCTGTCCTTCAATGCATAGGATGAAACTTTGAGATCATCTGAAAGTTTTTCTCTCCTCAAAGGCAAACCCGCGCGATACATCAATGAACCTTTTGGCAAAAGTTTTTGCGCAAAAAGGTTGAACGACTCCAACATGTATTCATGCGTTCCGTAGATATCGAGGTGATCCGCATCCATACTCGTGATGACCGAATAGGTTGGTGATAGTGTCAAAAAAGAACGGTCGTATTCATCGGCTTCCACCACGGTGTATTTCGAAGTGGAAGAAAGCAAAAGATTCGTGTTGTAATTCGTGGTAATACCTCCGAGGAATGCATTGCAACCAAGTCCGCAATGTGTGAGAATGTGCGCAATCATCGAACTGGTTGTTGTCTTGCCGTGTGTGCCCGCAACAGCAATGGTGGTAGTTTGTTCAGTGATCATTCCCAACAACTGCGAACGCTTCATCATGTCATAACCAGTGTCCTGAAACCAGTTGAGTTCTGCGCTGTCTTTTGGAATAGCAGGTGTGTAAATCACTTGCACTTTTGACTTGTCGGTGAGTTTAACGACGCTCGGAATTTCCATGATGGAATCATCAAAGTGAACGCCAATGCCTTCCAATTGCAACTCTGTTGTGAGTGGTGTTGAAGTGCGATCATATCCCATCACCATTTTTCCCTGAGCGTTGAAATATCGCGCCAATGCCGACATGCCAATGCCTCCAATACCGAGGAAGTAATAAATTTCTTTATCCGAATACATGGCGGAAAGTTATGCTACAAAGTCTCGTAGATGAAAATCCGAACTACTTGTAAAATTGAAACAAACTACTTACCTTTGACGTTAGTACTGCTTATGCGATATGATTACAACTTTTGGCTCTAAGGAAACAGAACAAATCTGGCAAGGAGATTTTGTAAAAGGACTGCCGAATGAAATCCAAAAGGTAGCAAGAAGAAAATTGAGAATGATCAACAATGCCATTGATATCGCAGATTTGCGGATACCACCGGCGAATAGACTTGAAAAATTATCCGGCAAATC
The DNA here is from genome assembly GCA_043748015.1 of Flavobacteriales bacterium. Taxonomy (GTDB): domain Bacteria; phylum Bacteroidota; class Bacteroidia; order Flavobacteriales_D; family Sanyastnellaceae; genus JAIBBG01. The sequence goes on along the minus strand of JAYTOA010000110.1, from coordinate 18,075 downwards.
GAAGGAATTTTACAGTATCCGGATCAATGATCAATGGAGAATTATTTTTAAGTGGTCGAGTGGCAATGCATCAGAGGTAACAATAATTGATTATCACTAAAATGAAAAAGATTCCGAACATACATCCAGGTGAAATTCTGAAAGAAGAGTTTATGATTCCACTTGGAATTTCAGGTTACAAAATCTCGATGGATATTGGTATTCCTCAAACGCGGATATCGCAAATTCTGCATGGTAAAAGAAGGATAACAGCCGATACAGCGGTTAGGCTTTCGAAATACTTCGGCAACTCAGCCAAATTCTGGTTGGGACTTCAAGATGATTATGACATTGAGGAAGAAACTATCGCGCTCAAGGATCAAATCGAAGACATCAACAGATACAATGGAAATGTTGCGTGAGTTTTTTAGCAAATAGAAAAACGTGTTCCTGAGAAATATTCCATCTGATGCGTCAAAAACTTTTACTCCCCCACAAGACGAAAAACCTCCGCAACGATGTGTTCCGCAGCATCGGCCATGCCCATTGATGCGATGTTCGCCGACAACTGATGCATTTTATTTTCATCAGCGAAAAGTTGTGACACTTCCTTACCAAGTTGCAGTTGTGCATCCACGTCTTTCACGAGTATGGCTGCATTGCGAACAACGAGCGACATGGCATTCTTCGTTTGATGATCTTCCGACACATTAGGAGAAGGAATAAATATCGCAGGCTTTTTCACCAGACACATTTCCGAAATACTCATAGCACCTGCGCGTGATACGATCACATCAGCAACCGCATAAGCGTAATCCATTTCGCGAATGAATTCATGTGCGTGTATGTTTTGCTTATCTGCAGTATACTCCATTGCAGTTGCGCTGTAAGATTTTCCTGTTTGCCATAAAATTTGAATGCCATCTTTCGTCCAGTCTTGTGCCCAGCGCCGAATGGCCAGATTAATAGTCCGCGCACCCAGACTGCCACCAACGACGAGCAGTGTTTTCTTGTTTTTATCCAAACCAAAAAGCTCGATTCCTCGCTCGCGTTTTCCTTCGAGCTTGGTTACTTCCGGACGTACAGGATTTCCGGTGATGACGATTTTTTCTTTTGGAAAATATTTTTCGAGTCCTTCGTAAGCCACACAAATGCAATCCACTTTCTTCGAAAGAATTTTATTGGTGATACCGGGATAGGAATTCTGTTCTTGAATCAATGTTCTGATACCCGCGGATGTAGCGGCGCGCAGCAATGGTCCGCTTGCATAACCTCCCACTCCTATTGCAATGTCCGGATGAAATTCACGGATAATCTTTTTCGCTTTCATCAAACTTGCGATGATTTTGAAAGGCACCATTAAATTTTTCCAGGTGATGCGACGCTGTATGCCAACTATTGGCAAGCCGATAATCTTATAGCCGGCAGCGGGCACTTTTTCCATCTCCATTTTTCCTTCAGCACCTACGAATAAAATTTCCGCATCCGGTCGCTGCGCCTGAATTGTCTTCGCTATTGCAACGGCCGGAAAAATGTGTCCGCCTGTTCCGCCTCCGCTAATGATCACTTTCATTCGAAAAAAAAGTAGAATTAATTTTTAAAGGAATGGATTGTAACATTAACCTGCCACAACATTCTTCATTGGAATCTCTGCGGCATGTTCTTCTTCTGTTTCATCCTTACTTCTGCAAATACTCAAGATGATTCCAATAGCCAGACATGAAAAAAGTGTACTCGTTCCGCCCATACTCACTAGAGGCAGCGGCTGGCCTGTAGTAGGAAACAAACTAACCGCAACTGCCATGTTGATGAAAGCCTGGATAACGAGCATAAAACTCAGTCCAAGCGCCGCTAACTGAGCACTCATTTTCGGATTGTTTACAGAGAGTTTGATCGTGCGGAAAAGTAAAATCAGATAGAGTAGTACCAATGTGATTCCTCCGAGTATTGATCCATACTCTTCGATGATGAATGGATAAATCATGTCTGAATACGGATGTGGTAAAAAGTTGCGCGAACTTCCTGAACCCGGACCTTTCGGAACGATGCCGCCTTCGTAGATGGCATACTTGGCTAGGTCCGTTTGATAATTGCCCGCATCGTCATTGTTCACCGTATTGGTGATTCTGTTTTTCCATGTCTTATATCGCTTTGGAAAACCCGTGGTCTCACCGATGATGATGATGCAGACCACAAGTCCTAAACCGGCAAGAACTAGTTTACTCATGTGCCGGAAAGGCACTCCACCGAGATACATCATTAAAAAACAAATGGCCGCAAGCATAGCAGCAGTAGAGAAATTCGCGGGAAGAATCAATCCGCAGATCAGCGCTATTGGAGCGAGAACCGGGAGCACACCGTTGCGGAAGTCGTGTAACTGATCACGCTTCAACGCGATCATCCGTGCGACATAAATTACGAGAACAATCTTGGCAAAATCACTTGGTTGAAATGTGATGCCAATGATCGGAATGGCGATCCAACGATTCGCATCGTTGAGATTGTGACCGAAGATCAAAGCGTAGAATAAAAGACCAGCCGCGATCCAAATCAGCAATTGCGAGAGACGCGCGAAATATTTAAACCGAATTTTGTGCACGTAATACATCAACGCGAAACCTGCTACGATCATCAAAGTGTGCTTCACGAGAAAACGCAAACTGTTGCCATGTGCTTTGTACGCCAGAGTACTGATTGCGCTGTATACTGCAAGGATGGATATGAGCGACAAAAAGAATGTCACCATCCATATCGTGCGATCGCCTTGCAGTTTATTGAGCAGATTTTTCATTATAATGCGTGAAGAGCGAAACTGCCTCATAAACTTCAAGTAATGAAGAATGCCGGTGAACGTTTTACACAGATGGGTGTGCAACAGAAAGGACGGAATTACGTCAGTATCAAATGCAACTGTAACCGATCGTTTTAGATTGGAAGTTTTATCACAGAGGATTAGAGGAATGGGGATAATCGGGCATATAGATTCTCAAGATGAGCGATTTGACTAATTCTCGTCCGGTCCACATGAATTAATCGTGATTCTGGAAATCTACAGTAGTCGTAACCGATTCGAAAAATCTGCACCAATCTGCTAAAGCATTTGCGCTAAACCACCTCAAAAAAAAGGCCGCCTTCTCAGACAGCCCTTTCATCAAAAATATTTTTATATCAATTCATCATCACACGACGAGTAACAGCTTTGCCGTTTTGTTCGAGACGAAGAAAGTAAACTCCTGCATTGCGACCAGACATATCAAAGTGATACATCTGCTTGCCAATACCAAGTTGAGTATTGAGTAACACAGCCACTTCCTTTCCTGTGATGTCGATCAAACGCAAGATTGAATTCGATGGCGTTGCATTGTCAATATTCACGTGAACTGTGTGGTTATTGAAATCAACGCCGGCAGTGAAATCAGAAACAAGATTCGCAATCGATTCAATTTGTGTAGGCGTTGCAGCTTGAAATCCCCCGGACATACTTGGTGAATGAAAAGTACACACATAACCGTAATTACCCGGAACAGTTACAGTGTAATCAAAAGTAGTATTCGAAGCATCAAGTGGTGCATTCCATGTAGCCGCACCAGTCGGGACAGAAACGGATGTAGTGTTATGGTCACCACTGCTCCAAACAAAATGAATAACGTCACCAACGTTAACATTTGCAACCAACGGTGAAAAAGCATTGTTCGTTTGATTAATGGTTACAACCACAGCAGAGCAAGTAGTTGTAAAAACGAATGCGGAAAGAGTTAAAAAAAAGTACAGTCTTTTCATAAAAATCGTGATGTATTCTATAGATTTTCCAAATATAGCCATTGACACATGTAACACAAAAGTTAAAACTTCGAGCCACTTTCAGGAGTCAATTGCAGTAATGCCCGGCAAAAGCAATTACTTAAATGCATCAAAACCCGTCACATCCATTCCAGTAATAAGCAAGTGTATGTCGTGTGTTCCTTCGTATGTAAGCACGGATTCGAGGTTCATCATATGTCGCATTACAGGATATTCGCCGGTAATGCCCATTGCGCCTAATATCTGACGCGCGTCGCTCACAATCACTTTTGCCATTGCAATGTTGTTGCGTTTGGCCATACTGATCTGGGCTGTTGTTGCGCGTCCTTCATTGCGCAATTGTCCAAGCCTGTATGTAAGAAGTTGCGCCTTCGTTATCTCAGTGATCATCTCCGCAAGTTTTTTCTGTTGCAATTGAAAAGCACCAATTGGCTTACCAAATTGAATGCGCTCTTTCGAATAGCGCAATGCAACATCATAACAATCGAGCGCAACTCCAATGGCACCCCATGAAATTCCGTAACGAGCCGAATCGAGACAACCAAGAGGAGCACCGAGTCCGCTTTTATTTGGCAGGAGGTTTTCCTTTGGCACTTTCACATTGTCGAAAATGAGTTCGCCTGTATCGCTGGCGCGCAGACTCCATTTGCCGTGCATTGTAGGTGTGGTATATCCTTCCATCCCACGCTCTACGATCAATCCATGAATTCTTCCTTCCTCATTCTTTGCCCACACTACAGCGATTTGCGCAAATGGCGCATTACTGATCCACATCTTGGCGCCATTCAGCAAATAATGATCACCCATGTCTTTGAAGTTGGTCACCATTCCACCCGGATTGCTTCCGAAGTCCGGCTCTGTCAATCCAAAACATCCCATCCACTCGCCGGTTGCGAGTTTGGGTAAATATTTTTTACGTTGTTCTTCGTTACCGTATTTATAAATAGGATACATCACCAGCGAGCTTTGAACAGAAGCAGTTGAGCGCAAACCGCTGTCGCATCTTTCCAATTCTTGCATGATTAGACCATAGGCAATCTGATCGAGTCCGGCCCCACCATATTCTTCAGGGATGTATGGACCGAAAGCGCCAATTTCTCCGAGACCTTTAAGTAAGTGCTGCGGAAAAACACACTTCTCAGCAGCTTCTTCAATGATAGGTGAAACTTCTTTCTTCACCCATGCACGAGCAGTGTCTCGGATGAGTCGGTGCTCCTCGGTGAGCAATTCATCCATCATGTAGTAATCGTGTCCCTGATATAAGTCTGTGCGCATATTCTTAATTGATTGCAGTTTGTTCTTTCAAAATTTGGGTGCGAATTTAGTTACGCACTGAATAAATCCTCGTTGTCCTTGTTCGCTTCATACCATACGTCAGCTTGAAGATTCTTTCCCCAACTGGCAGCGACAGCCAACTCATCGCATCGTTCATTCATCGGGTGTCCATTGTGTCCGCGAATCCATTTGAATTTTACGCTGTGGTTTATTGCAATTGCTTGGTATCGCTTCCACAGGTCCGGATTCTTCACTTTTTTCCATCCACGTTTCACCCATCCGTCGATCCATTTTTTTTCCACGGAATCAACGACATATCTGGAATCAGAAAAAACGGTGACATCACAATTTTCAGTCTTCAACATTTCAAGTCCAATGATTACGCTAAGCAATTCCATTCTGTTGTTGGTGGTGAGCCTGAAACCTTCACTTACTTCCTTGTAAAATTTTCCGCTTTGTAAAATGAGACCGTAGCCGCCGGGGCCGGGATTCCCGCGTGCTGCGCCGTCGGTGTAAATGTGAATGATTGTAGACAATAGAAGATTTTTTGATTGAATGAGTTGAAGATTTGATGAAGCGCTATTTGCGAATTGTAATTTGCGATTTGAGCGGTGTAGTGTTGCCCTTCACTCGCGCAATTTTCAATTTTCAATTTGTAATTTTCAATGTAATAGGTGTTGGATGTTGCTCGAGAAAAGTTTGACGGCGATGGCGAGGAGAATAATCCCAAAAACCCTTTCGAGAATAGCTATACCCCCAATACCTAGTAATCTTTCTATACGACCGGTCAATTTTAAAACAAGAAAAATGATCGGCACATTGAGAACAACCGCGACGAGAATATTTATTTTTTGATACTCTGCACCGAGTGCAACGAGTGTAGAAAATGTACCGGCTCCTGCTATGATCGGAAAAGCTAGAGGTACAATTGAAGCAGCCTTTTCAGTTCCTTCTTTTTGCTTGAAAATTTTTATACCCAACACCATTTCCATCGCTATGAAAAACAAAATGAAAGAACCGGCGACAGCGAATGAGTTGACATCTACGCCGAAAATTCCAAGAAACTTTCCTCCGAAAAAAATAAACAATGCCATTAAAAGAAATGACACGACTGTTGTGGTGATTGGCTGAATATTACCAACAGAATTTTTAATCTTGAGGATGATAGGTATACTACCAATGATGTCGATTACCGCAAACAACACCATAAAGCAAGAAAACACTTCCTTCCAGTCAAACATGTCGCGAAAGTAATATGGATCACTCTGAAAGAAAATCTGCCTTTACATCATCCCATTATTCGTATGTAAAACACGTTCATTCTCGGGATGTAAGTGAATAACCGGCTTCAGGATACCATCCGCAAGGCTGTAAACCCAACCGTGTAAATGAGGACTTTGATGTTTGTTCCATGCATTCTGTATAATTGAAGTTTTGGTGAGATTATCCACTTGTGCTTTTACATTGAGTTCGACAAGACGATCGGAACGCAATGAATCATCATCGATGCCGTCAAGCTCAGCTTGATTGTTCTTGAGCACTACACGAATATTATCCAGCCAATTGTTGATCACTCCCTCAATAGGTCCGCCGGCCGCAGCTTTCACACCACCGCAACCATAGTGACCACATACAATGACGTGCTTTATGCGCAAGTAATTCACAGCATAGTCAAGCACGCTCAATAAGTTGAGATCACCATCAACAACCAAGTTGGCGATATTGCGATGAACAAAAATTTCGCCCGGTGAAGTGCCGGTCACCTCATTCGCCGGAACCCGACTATCGCTGCAACCTATCCAAAGAAATTCCGGAGTTTGTGTTTTTGAAAGTCGAAAAAAATATTCCGGGTCTGAATGAAGCTTTTCACCCACCCAGGCTTTGTTTTCGAGTAATAATCGCTGGAAACTGTTCATTGGTTCTATATAGATATGAATGTCAAAAAAATCAATATTCGGAAGTGTCGACCCAAAAATATTCAATATTGTTCTCGATTGAATTCATGTTTAAGTGATCTCATGTCGATATGGATCCACAAAGATTTCTTTCTGATTGTGGTGTTCACGCTTGATATAAACCGTTATGTTATTAGAAACAGATCCAATAATAAAGTCATTGACGAGCTCTATAACATCTCTATCGATAAAATCACTTCTGGTGGCATCAATTAAAACAGACGAGCCATAAGGGATTTTCTCCAAATGATCCATGAGAAGTGGTTTATTCAAAAAAGAAACTTCTTTCCCGAAACGGATGAGGTATCTATTGGCATCAATGGTGACAGCGAGTGCAGATCTGAAATTACTTCTGAATACGAAGAAAAGTCCGGCAAGCAAACCAATCATGATTCCTGCGAGAAGGTCCGTAAAAAGTATCGCAAGAATCGTGATTACAAATGGTAAGAACTGATCCATTCCCTTTTTGTAATACATTTTGAAAAGTTCTATTCGCGCCAGCTTATAACCAATAAAAATCAATATTGCAGCCAGTGCAGATTTCGGAATCTTATTCAACAACTCAGGAATGAGCAAAACCGTAAAAAGTAAAAGCACACCATGAAAAATAGCAGACATCTTTGTTCGTGCCCCGGCATTGGCGTTGGCGGAACTACGCACAATGACCGATGTTACAGGCAGTCCACCTAATAGTCCTGAAATTACGTTGCCCGTTCCCTGTGCGAGAAGTTCACGGTTCGGAGGACTGATTCTTTTTTGTTCATCAAGTTTATCCGATGCTTCAAGACTCAACAAAGATTCCAGACTTGCTATTAATGCAATCGTTATTGCTGTTACCCAAATTTTTCCATTGAGAATTTCACTCCAGTCCGGAGAAGGAAGTCCTGCCCATAAATCTGCTGCTCCCGAAAAAATGGGCAACTGAACCAAGTGCTCATTGCGCAAAGCCAATTGATGTGATGCGGGTAACAAATATTCATTGATCAACACGCCAACAACCACGACAAGCAGAGGTCCGGGTACATATTGAAAAAATTTCTTTTCCTTCAACGAGTTCATTCCGTACACCAGCAATATGACGGATGACACTACTGCAATGAGCAAAGCAACAGGAGAAATCATATTCAAGGCTATGATGATTTCGCTGAACGTATTTTCACCATCCACTTGAAAGAATGCTTCCTCACCTTCCGGATCCTTGTCATACCCAACAAAGTGAGGAAGCTGCTTTAGTATGAGCATGATTCCGATAGCTGCTAACATCCCTTTGATAACAGCATTCGGAATGTAACGACCAATGACACCGGCTTTGATAATTCCAAGTCCTAACTGCAGAACACCCGCGATAACAACTGCGAGTACGAAGGCTTCATATGAAGGCAATTTTGTCAAGGCTGCCGCAACAATCGTCGCCAATCCGGCCGCTGGTCCACTAACACTGATAGCACTGCCACTTAGCGATCCAACTACAATTCCTCCTATGATACCGGCTATAATTCCCGTAAAAGGATGCGCGTCGGAAGCGACAGCAATTCCCAGACATAGGGGCAGTGCCACAAGAAAAACCACAATCGATGCGGGTAGATCATGCGATAAATTCGAAAATGCTAAGCGTACTTGTTTCATAACTGTAGTGATCTTGCAATGATAAGAAGTAGCGGATTAAAATGCATGCGTTGATTTCTTACTCTTCGTTTAGGTTGCTCATCATCAAGTTTGTCGATTAATACTTCCTGAGAGACTTATGATACCTTAACATTTTCAAGAACTCTACGAATTCGCACCCAATTCCCGGATTTCCTTTTCTATCACTGCCGGTAAATATTTCATTTCAAGCTCGCGAACTTTCTTTTCAATCGTTGATGGCGTGTCATCATCATTCAACAAAACACTTGATTGAAAAATAACAGTTCCTTCATCATAATGTTCATTCACGTAGTGAATAGTAATGCCTGTTTCCTTTTCCTTGTTCAGAAAAACAGCCTCATGCACCAAATGACCGTACATGCCTTTTCCACCATATTTGGGTAACAAAGCCGGATGAATATTTATGATTCGTTGGTTATAGGCGTGCACCAGCGAAACAGGAACCTTCCACAGAAATCCGGCAAGGATAACAAAATCGACAGACGCTTTTTTTAATACCCAAAGGAATTCTTCTGATTGAAGAAAATTCTCTTTCGTGAGGATAAAAGTGCCTATTCCATGATCAGTAGCAATGTTAAACACACCGGCATCCTTCTTATTGGAAGCAATCAAAACAATCTTCACATCGGGCGATGATTCGAAATGACGTATTATATTGAGTGTATTACTACCTGCGCCGGATGCGAGAATTGCGAGATTCAATGGTGAAAAATTTTGACAAAATTACGATTCTAATCGACCTGCATGTTTCAATTTTAAAGCAACACAAGCATTTGGTTAACGTACAATTATCAAAATTCAACAGCCGCAAGCTGTAAGAATTTTTTGAAGCTGTAAAAAAAGCAACTGAATAGATGTAGGTTTGACCACGCTGCAAAGTTTCAATACATGTCAATCAGTACCACATCAGTCTCAAAATTCTACGGAAAACAGAAAGCACTCAATGATGTTTCATTTTCTATTTCGCAAGGAGAAGTAGTTGGCTTTCTTGGCCCCAATGGCGCCGGCAAGAGCACGATGATGAAAATCATCACTTGCTATATTCCACCCACGTCAGGAACCGTTTCTGTTTGTGGTTATGATGTGAATGAGCAGAGTATTGATGCACGACGTTGCATTGGTTATTTACCGGAACACAATCCACTTTATCTCGATATGTACGTGCGCGAGTATCTGTCGTTCGTTGGCAAAATCTATGGAGTGCAAAATCTTCGCAAACGGGTAGAAGAGATGATTGAGATGGTCGGTTTGGGCGTTGAGGCTCACAAGAAAATCGAAGCGCTTTCGAAAGGTTATCGCCAACGTGTTGGCCTTGCGCAATCCATGATACACGATCCGCGCGTGCTCATTCTCGATGAGCCTACAAGCGGTCTCGACCCGAATCAGCTGGCGGAAATTCGCGACCTGATCATTCGCATCGGTAAAGAAAAAACAGTGATGCTTTCAACGCATATCATGCAGGAAGTGGAAGCAATTTGCGATCGCGCAATTATTATTAGCAATGGAATTATTGTAGCTGACAGTCCTACTTCTGAACTTGGCAACCTTACAAGATCCAGTGTATATCAACTCGTAGTGGAATTCAGTGGAACCATTTCCGGCGATATCATTCGCCATATTGAAGGAGTTGGATCAGCAACAGCGCTTGGAGAAAACACCTGGATGATCACAAGCAATACCTCGGCCGATATTAGAAAAGATATTTCTGCTCTAGCAGCTACTCATGGTCATGCGATACTCACACTGACGAGAAAGGAACAAAAGCTTGAAGATGTTTTCAAGGAATTGACGACAAGTAAGAATTGATTATTTAAGGTCGATCGGAATCTCGCAAACCGGTATCGGACGCATTTTGTGTTGATTCGCACGGTTAAGTCTCAGATAAATTTCCAGCACAGTTCGCTGTCTTTCACTCAATACCTGTTCGCTACCAACTAGCAACCAATTTGCTCCTTCATGCTTCCATTGTCCTTCATCCGGATTCCATTTTTCTGAAAAATCCATGGCCCATTCCAACTCGGGATAACTCGCACCAATCTGATCTTCATCTGTGCGATCATCGCCCCATAACCCGTCTGTAGGTGCGGCTTTCTGAATACTTTCTGCAACACCCAATTCTTTTGCAATTTCATAAACTTCAGTCTTCAGCAGGTCGGCAATTGGCGAAAGGTCCACCCCACCATCACCATACTTGGTATAAAATCCAACACCGAAATCCTCTACTTTATTTCCGGTGCCCGCAACGAGTAATCGGTGAATACCGGCGAAATAATAAAGTGTTGTCATCCGCAACCTTGCGCGTGTATTGGCCAAAGAAAGATTCATCAAATATGCATCCTCTGTTTTTGGTAAAGCCGACAATAAAGAATCAAAAGTTGACGTAAGTTCTATCTGATGGTCACTCACTGCACTGTGATTTTTCTTCAACCAAGCTATGTGTTCCCGCGCACGGTTCACCTGACCTTCCGCTTGATAAATAGGCATCTCCAGCAGCATCACTTGCTTTCCTGTGAGTGCACACAGTGTTGAGGTAACTGCGGAATCAATTCCTCCGCTAATTCCAATTACAAATCCGGCAGTCCCGCTTTTGTCTGAATAATCTTTCAACCAACCAACTATATGTTCAATGACATGTTTTGTTTTCATAATTGCATAAAAAAGTCCCGCCAAAGATGGCAGGACTTCTACAATTTTTTTAAATAGACTTAGAATAAAAATCCCACCTGCAGAGAAATGAGATTGCTGATTGTACGTAGGTCAAATTCTGTTGGCGTCCTTTTGAATGGCTTACTTGTATTGGAATCATATTGTACATTACCAGTTGCATCCTTCATCACTCCTTTGCTATTCAACACATTCGAAAAAGCATTGTTGAATGATATACCTGCAAGAATGCCTGCGTTTCCGCTGAGATTATACTCAATACCGGCAGCAATAATCAAACTCGTTCTGAACAAGCGTATATCATCTTTGATAATGTCATCCTCAGTTGACTCCTTCTTAAAATCCGACAACAACCAACTGCTTGAATCAGTGGTGCCAAAATCCTGAACTACATATTTAAGTTCATTGTCGCCAGTAGCCTTAATGTTAAAACCTAGTCCAACACCGAACTGCGCCCAATAGGTGATATATCCAATTTCATTGGTGCGCAATTTCAATGTCAGAGGAATTTCAAGATATTTCAGATTATAAGTTCTCTGAACTTCTCGCACCACGCTGTGGTTCTCTTTTATTGCGCGATCAAAATAGGTGAGCGTTCCTCCGGTGTTGAGTATGTTTAATCCTGTTCCAAACGCATAATTGTCGGTGAACATTTTGTCGATCATAATTCCGAAACCAAACTTGATCTTCATTGCTCCAGCATCAATATTCTTGTTGTCAGGCTTCATCCATGCCACATTTGGATCAACGTGCAAGGCAATTTTCCATTCCTTTTCCTGTGCCATCGCAACCGTAGTAATCAAAAACGTTGCGATAAGTAAAATACTATTTTTCATATGTGAGTGTTTACTGAGTTAAAATTACCACTTTGTTTGTGGTCAAAATTAGAGCTAATCAATGTATCGATACCTAGTAATTCTGTTCATGTTATTCATATCCGGATGTGGAGGATGTGAAAATGTAAAAACCATTAAAAAAATCGAATTGAATCCTGAAGCGAAGAATGCCGAAATATTGTTTTCTCGTTTTGATCATGATTTGTTCAATGCTGATTTTTCCAATCCCGCCGAGGCAAGCCAACAACTATACCATAAGTATGGAAACTTCTTCTGCAGATTCGTAGAGAACGATTTGATGCTTGCACAATGTCAGTCCGATAGTGCAGGAGCGCTACTCATTCCTTTTATCCGCAATCGCGACATCGTGGAAACGAGAAAGGAAATTGAACGTGTTTTTACCCAGGACAAATTGGATGAACTGAACGCAGAACTTACAAAATCGCTGCGCCGTTGGAATCACTTCTTTCCTGAAAGCGCTATTCCTGAAGTGATCTATTATCAATCTGCATGGAACAACAATATTTCTTGTAGCGATTCTGCCATCGGAATTTCTCTTGACACTTATCTGGGAACCGACAATAAAGTGACAAAACAACTTTCTCCCGAAGCTTTTCCCAATTACAAAAAGCAAAACATGGACGAGAAATACATTCTCGCCGATGCAATGAAAGGGTGGGTTGCTTTCAAATTTGGTAGATACTACGAACGCAAAGACCTGTTGTCTGAATTGATATTCTATGGAAAATTGATGCACACAGCTGAAGCTCTTGCTCCCGACATAGCTGACAGCACAATGATGAGCTGGACTTCTTCGCAATTGAAATGGGCCGAAGATCATGAATGGACAACTTGGAAAGCCATGGCGAATGAAAAAGTGATGTATCAGTCAAAAGGTTTTGAGATTGGGAAATGGTTTGCAGATGGCCCTTTCACAGGGGCAACCGGAATTCCACAAGACTCGCCACCACAACTCGGCGTATGGATGGGATGGAAAATTGTTCGCGATTATATGAAAGTGCATCCTGAGTTAACACCCGCGCTTTTGTGGGATGAAAAGGACAACCAAAAAATGCTGGCTGAATTCAAACCGAAACATTGATTTCAAAATCAACAACGTAAACTTGCAAAATGAAAAGCGAACAAATCACTTTCGATATTGAACTCGACGACAACAACGTGCCAGAAAAAATCAAATGGACGGCATCGGAAAATAATACCAATGCTGAAGCCAAAGCGATGATCCTCTCCGTTTGGGACGCTTCAACGCAGAATGCCATGCGCATTGATTTATGGAATAAAGAAATGCAAGTGGATGAAATGAAACAGTTCGTGCACCAAACAATTCTCACGCTTGCGGATAGTTTCGAACGCGCTACCAACGAGAAGGCGATGGCAGATACTATGCGCGATTTCTGTGAGTATTATGCCGAGAAGATGAATATTAAAGCACCGATGTAAGGGTTAGGAATTAGTTACCGGGTAATTGGTTATTGTGCGAAACTTTTTCTGATGCTAATTAAGAGTGCTCTGTGTTCAAACTAATTGAAGAATTTCTTTCATAATTATAGTAGCTTATATGTCGACAAACTTTAAAACGAGATTTTGGAAAACAAGCAAATGGTTTGTTGGACTCTTTGTCCTTCTTTTCATTTTCAGACTTGTGTACGGTTACGTTGGCAGCGAGGAAATACACGGTAGTGACTATAGCGAGAACTTCTTTGCCAGCCTGGACAATGTGCGTAAGAACTACGCTTCAGAAAAGTATGCAATGAAGAACGATGTTCAAGTTGCTGAACATAATGCTTCCAATCAGAAGTTTGAAAAAACGGCATCTATCAAAACCAAAACATCCGAGTTTGAAAATGACGAGAAACTACTAAAGTCAAAAACGCAATCTTATAACGCGGTTATTCAATACGAACAGAACGTTGGGCAGAAGGGTAATCGACAAATTCATTTGCTGATAGGAGTAAATCCGTCGCTCTTTGATAGCTTCTATGTAGATATTCAAAAAATAGGTGTAGTCAAAGCAACTGAAATCACGAAGGTTGACAAAACAAACGAGTACAGACAACTCAATGCAAAGAAGGTGTCCATAGCGAAAACTTTGGAATCACTGAACGAACTCAAAACGAAAGCTGGTCAAATAGTTGACTTTATTTCACTCAATGACAAAATATTAGAAACGGAAGAGAAGCTGCAAGAGCTCGGCGTAGAGCTGGGGAATTTCGACGCGGAAAATGAATTTTGTACGGTGAAATTATCCATGCACGAAGGCACAACTGAAGTGAATATTCCATTCATTCACAGAATAAAAGTGGCGCTGGAATGGACTATCAAATACTTTGCGATGATCGTAATTGCGTGTCTTTTTGTTGTCGTAACCATCTTCATTCTACTCCTCGTAATTGAAAAATTGAAGCTTATTAGCGCAGTAAATAGTAAGCTGAATGATTAGGGACAATACTGGCAATTGCACTTAAATACTTCTCCGGTTTTGAGCACCAGTCAAGAGAATTCAAGTTGGAAAGTGCCGTTCTAATTTCTTGGAATTAATGCGCATCTCGTCGCGGATCAAAACTGCAAACCATTTAAGAATCAACTCTCTTTCTTGTCAACACCGAGTTCTATAGTACTATTTCTCATCGCAGAATCGATGAACGAAAGCACTTGCTCCTTACCGACTTGCTTTGCTGCAGATGTAACGAAATAATTAGGCAACTCACTGAAATGTTCTAATAAAGCATTACAAAATTCATTGACGTTTCTCTCAATAGCTGCAGGCTTTTCCTTATCTGCTTTGGTAAAAACAATCGCGAAGGGAAGTCCATCTGTTCCCAGCTTTACACAAAAATCTATGTCGCGCTTTTGTGGCTCATGTCGGACATCAATCAAAACCATCGTGCAAAATAAATTCTCGCGGTGATTGAGATAGGTACGAATCATTGTCTCCCACTTCGCTCTTTCTTTCTGAGAAATTTTCGCATAGCCATACCCGGGTAGATCGACGAGGTACCATGGTTTGCTTTCCTTGTTGATGATGAAGTGATTGATAAGGCGCGTTTTTCCCGGTGTTCCAGAAGTCTTCGCCATGTTCTTCTTGTTCACCAGCATATTGATCAAGCTGCTCTTGCCGACATTACTTCTTCCTATAAAAGCAAACTCCGGCACAACGGGCTCGGGACATTGAATAAGCAATGTTGATGACTTGAGGAACTCTGCTGATGAAATGGACATGGATTCTTAGTTAATGGTTATTGGGTTATTGGTTATTGCGTGAATGCTTGATTGTGACAATCAAGCGTTTTTCTGATTGCCAGACACGACCAACTACAAACAATCAACTTTTTTCTATACACCTTTTTCCTTCATCCAATTCGCAAGTATGGAATTGAAAGTTTGTGGATGCTCCATCATCGGAGCGTGACCACATTCATCAATCCAATACAATGTGGAGTTGGTGAGTAGCTGATTGAATTCCTCAGCAACTTCAGGAGGAGTAATGGTGTCGTTTCTTCCCCAGATAAGACATGTAGGCATTTTCATCTTTGGAAGATCTTTCGCCATGTTGTGACGTATTGCAGATTTTGCAAGTGCTAGAATTCGCAATACCCGATTTCTGTCGTTCACAATTTCAAAACATTCATCTACCAATTCATCTGTGGCGTGCGCCGGATCGTAAAAAGTCAATCCTACTTTCTGACGAATGAATTCTTTGTCTTCTCTTCTTGGAAAACTAGACCCGAATGCGTTTTCATATAAACCTGAACTCGCTGTCAACGTAAGTGAACTCACCATCTCAGGATGCTCTTTACAATAGATCAACGCCACATGACCACCCAATGAATTGCCAAGCAAATTCACTTTATCGTATTTTTTGTGTAGAATAAAATCATGAAGAAAATGTGCGATGCTCTTAACACCTGTAGTCAAAACAGGCATGCTGTAAAGTGGCAGCATCGGGATCACCACAGTGTGTGTCTTGGAAAATTGCTCGATCACTTCGCGGAAATTGCTAAGTGCTCCAAACAATCCATGAAGCAGTATCAGTGGCTTGCCCTGACCTTCTTCAATATAGCGAAAATTATTTTCTTCTTTCAGTTGATAGTCCATAGACGGTTGTGAATGTACAAAAGTGTACTCGGCGAATGTAGAATATTTTAATCAATAGAAAGTTGGAAAGTGCCAATACTATGGACAAGTCGGCTGAAGCAATCCCATGAACAACTGAACGTCGTAAACATTCACGAGTCCGTCACTATTAATGTCAGTATCACACGTATTCAAACAGCCGAAGTCGTTCATCAATAGAATTAAATCCGAAACGGCAATACTGCCATCACAATCAAAATCTCCTGTACAACAAGTTGGAATCAATTCTATCTGGACAGCACAAGTCGATGAAAATTCTCCGGCAGTGGCTATGTAATTCACAATACTGATTCCCGCAGGAAAGATGCCTGTAGCCGATGAATTGTCATTGACATCGTTGGTGATGATCAAAGGTGAACAAGTTGGACTAACAACCGGCAATGGGATTTCAACAAATCCCTCAAATGCAACTGGTGAAATTGGTTGAGAAATATTTTGTGGACAATTGAGTATCGGCACACCCGTTTCTAAATAAGGAATAACAAAAGAGCATTGTGCACTATTGCCGGTATAATCTGTAGCAGTGAGTATAACCTCGATGTCTTCAGTAATGATTGTTCCGGCTGCAGGCACTTGCTCAATGCTTACGTCATTGTCATGCAAATCATAAACGCCGCCCCAATTGGAATAATCAGGCACCTGATTACAAATAGAACTCACAATCGGCATTTCAATATTAATCAAAAAATCGCTGCCTTCACCCCAGGTAGCATTGATGCATGATTGATTTGCAAGCAAAGGATAACTGTAGTCGGCAATAACTCTCATTCTATAAACACCCGGTGGTACCGCCGTAACAATAAACGAAAAATTAGATTGGGTGTTGGCCTGAAGGCTCCTCCAGACGAATTCTCCGCTATCATCAAAATCACCATCATTGTTATAATCGATCCACATTCCAAAAAACTGAGGTAGCCAAGCATATGAACTGAAATAAACGAAATACTGTGAGCCCGATTGAAGTGAACAAGTTGTAATGCCTGCAATCGGAGAATATTCAATGTGTGAACTGGGCGTTCCATTGCACCCTGTTTGTCCTGTATTCATCAACGTATCACCTGTACTGTTGTAGATTTTTACCTGATCGATAATATCATCACCACATCCAGCTGAAAAAGTTGGATGGCAAATTGATTCTTGTAATTCGACCGCCACACTTCCCGGGCAAACCAAATCCGGCGGATAAACATCTTCTAATGGAATACCCGAAATGCGAATGTTGTCAATTGCTACCGTACTTGACGTGAGTCCCGTATAACTATTGGATATAAGAAAGGAAAACTGCACATCAGTTCGATAATTCATCGAGGCAGGGAGTTGAAAAACATACTCCAACCATAAGCTACCTGTCTCGCACGAACCAGAATTTGATATTGCCGGCATTAGAATCCAATTTCCATTTTCTTGATAGTACGCGCCAAGGCCTCCAACCTGATTGATTGTTGACCTCAAATAATTAAATCTGATTTCAATATCTGAATAAATGGCACAATCGATCCAGGGAGAAACAATTCGCTTACTCGTCGTGGCACAATTCGCCGGACCACAACCATAATACTGCTGTCCAAAACCAATTGCTCCCTGATCTCCTGCAGAAGGACCACCACCTAGGTGCAGCGTTCGATTGTTCCCACAACCGGATGAGCATTCACCTAATATTTGACCATTCTCCTTGGCACTGACGTACCATATTCCCGCCTGTGTGCCATTGGTTCCGGTATTTTGTGATGCCCAACTACCATTAGCACTCAAATAATTCATCG
>JAYTOA010000109.1:0-2342 GCA_043748015.1 Flavobacteriales bacterium | reverse complement strand
GTTCACGCCGTCATCATTCCCGAAAAAGGAAGCGCGCAAATCAATGAGGAGGCTATCAAAACTTCTGCGGGTGCATTGTACAACATTCCTGTTTGCAGAATTAAGTCAGTTACGAAAACATTACAGCTGCTTCAGCAGTCGGGTATTCGTGTGGTCGCATGTTCTGAAAAATCAAAAGCCTCCATATCAGAAATAGATATGCAAACTCCAACATGTATAGTGATGGGATCAGAAGATGTGGGAATCAGCGACGATGTATTGCGGAAAGCAGATTATCTGGTGAAAATCCCCATGACAGGGAAGATCACTTCGCTGAATGTTTCAGTAGCGGCAGGCATTATTCTTTATGAAATGACTAGACAACGCTCAACCTAAAATACGCGTCTTCCGTCATTCAGGGCATAAACTTTAATTAGATTTTATTAGATCGAAGAACAATGTTGGCAGAAATGAAACATATTTGCCGAAAATCCATCAAGGGCATTTTGTGCCCAGTTCATATTACAAAAGCTTTCACATGAGAAAAATTTTTACATTCTTAATTTGTATTTGCGCCGTCATTTCTCTTCCTACGTTGAGCAATGCTCAATCTGCGCCGGCGAATTCACAAGTATTTTTTGTTCAATGCGGTAGTTTGAATGTCTCCAACTACGCAGACCTTCACAACAAACTGAAGGTTGACAATCATTTTATCATTTCAACAGCTTGTGTTCCGGCACATGTGCTTGCGATCACGGTCTCGAATCAGTCGCTGGTTTCAAATGGAGTGAACGTCAATTACGAAAGCTTTCGATTGCTTGCTGCTCAGGTGAATATTCCCGACATGCAATTGCTTACGAATTACAACAGCGAATTATTCGAGGCACAATGCAGAAATGCCCGATCCAATAATTGATTCTTCACAACCACTTACAATTTAGGTAATAACGTTTTCTACTTTATATGATGCAAATCAAACAAATCAAAATCCAACTACTGGTCGCTGTTTTCTTGTTTTCAGGAATGATTGCAAAATCACAGTCATACAGTGTTGACATCGACATGGCTCCACAGCAAATGGTACAAAACCTTGTGGGCCCCGGGGTAACGATATCCAACCTTGTGGTAACCGCTTGTGACAGCACATACGGGTACTACAATTCTGTTAATACGGAATTGGGAACAAGCCAGGGATTGTTATTGACTACAGGTAAAGCTCTTTACTCCGCTGGTCCAAACAACAGCATTGGAAACTGCTCAACCAGTGCCGGAACTTGCGATTATTTTGACAATGGTTGCCCGGGTAGTGCATTGCTTAATCTTGCTCAAAACCGCACTACGCGAGATGCAACGATGTTTGAATTCGACATTGTGCCTCAAGGAGATTCTCTTCGCTTTAAATACACTTTTGCATCGGAAGAATACTTAGAATGGGTAAATTCACCATTCAATGATGTATTCGGATTTTTCATCACCGGTCCAAACGTCGGAACTGATGTGAACATCGCTCTCATTCCAAGTACCAGTCAAGTGGTTGCTATTAACACTGTCAATCATCTTCAGAATAATTCATTTTTTTACAACAATCAAAATCCTCTGGGTCAATGGATTCAATATGATGGATTTACTGTTGGATTGTCGGCTATTATTGGTAATCTGATTCCTTGCGAAACGTATCACCTCAAACTTGTAATTGCAGACGGAACGGATCACGTTTACGATTCCGGAGTGTTCATCAATTCCATTGAATCAAATCCGGTTGTAGTGCTCACTGCAACATCAAACGGTCTTGATTATATGGTTGAAGGTTGTAATACCGGTACCATTTCATTCGCCCGTCAAATCGCGACTGATCAACCACAGGATGTATTATTTTGGATAGGTGGAACTGCAACAAACGGTGTTGACTTCACACCACAAATCGGAAGTGGAATTCCTCTCGATCAAAACGTGATCACCATTCCTGCAAATGCTCAATCTGTATCGTTTGATATCACTGCTGCATTAGATGGAATCCCCGAAGGACAAGAATACCTAACCGTCTTTCTTGGAAATCCCCTTTGCTCGGGAGCGCAGGTTCTTGATAGTACGAATTTCTATATATACGATTTTCTGGACATCAATATTCTGCCGGAAACTGCAGATATCTGTGCCGGACAATGCGTTGAACTCACTGCAGTTTCAAGCGTCCTGAACGTTGCCGATTTTGTTTGGACTGGCGATGTTTCAGATCCACAGTCCCTCATAGTTGAAGTTTGTCCTACTGTGACTTCCGACTACAGCATTACAATTGAAATTGGCGACTGTATTGCATCTGATACAACGACAATCAACGTTTCCAGTATTTCTGTTGAGTTAACTGC
>JAYTOA010000108.1:0-2871 GCA_043748015.1 Flavobacteriales bacterium | reverse complement strand
TTTTCAATATTTTTCAATTGTGTCGGATCGATAATCGCACCGATGTCAACACTCTTATCCAACGAATCACCCACACGCAATTTTTCCATGCGCGTTCTGATTTTCTTATACAATTTTTCAGCTATAGATTCCTGTACGAGTAGTCGCGAACCGGCGCAACAAACTTGACCCTGGTTAAACCAGATGGCATCCACAACTCCTTCAACAACGCCATCGAGATCGGCATCGTCAAAAACAATGAACGGCGATTTTCCGCCAAGTTCGAGTGATATTTTTTTGCCTGTTCCGGCAGTTGCTCTTCTGATAATGCGACCCACATCAGTCGATCCTGTGAACGCAACTTTGTCAACATCCGGATGATCGACCATCGCGGCGCCTGTTTCTCCGGCTCCGGTGATCACGTTCACAACACCTTCAGGCAAACCAATTTGTTCGCAGATTTCAGCAAACAACAGTGCTGTGAGTGACGTGAATTCTGCCGGCTTGATCACGACAGTATTTCCCATCGCCAATGCCGGTGCTATTTTCCATGCAAGCATGAGCATTGGAAAATTCCATGGAATGATCTGCGCGATTACTCCCACTTCTTTATAATCCTGAAACTCGGTATCGCGCAGTTGTGCCCAACCTGCGTGATGATAAAAGTGACGGGCTGCAAGTGGAATATCAATATCGCGGCTTTCGCGAATAGGTTTGCCATTGTCCATAGATTCTAACACGGCAAACATGCGAGAGTGCTTTTGAATCTGACGTGCAATCGCATATAGATAACGCGCTCTTCCATGAGCGCCAAGTTTCACCCATTTTGGTAAAGCTTTCTTTGCTGCTGCAACCGCTTTATTTACATCAGCCGGACTTGCTTCCGCAATTTCTGCCAATACTTTTTTATTCGCAGGGTTTACACTTTTGAAATGTTTCTTGGAAGTAGGTGCTACCCATTTTCCGTCGATGAACAAATTGAATTTGCTCTCATGCATTTTGAGCCACTCGTTCGCGGATGTTGCACTCTCAGGCGCTACTCCATACTCCATGGTATTGAAAATACTCTTCACTTTCATTTTCGTATTGGTTTTTTTAGGCCATTGGATGACGATAAGAAGCAGAATATCTTCCCGTCACATAATGTTCTAATTGTCGTTCTACATCACTTAATAATGTGCTTGCGCCAAATCTGAATAGATCTGGTGACAACCATTCATCGCCCAATTCTTCTTTCATCAGTACAAGCCAGTCGAGCGCTTGCTTAGCTTTTTGTATTCCGCCGGCAGGTTTAAAACCAACTTTGAATCCGGTTTTTTCATAATAGTCGCGAATGGTGCGCACCATCACGAGACTAACCGGCAATGTTGCATTCACAGATGCTTTTCCTGTGCTTGTTTTGATAAAATCAGAACCGGCCATCATGCACACGTATCCGGCTTTTGCAATGTTGCTGAGCGTTACGAGTTCACCTGTTTCAAGAATGGATTTCATGTGTGCTTCGCCGCATGACTTTCGGAATTGCTTCACTTCATCGTAAAGTGCTTTCCAGTCGCCGCGCAACACATGCGCACGACTGATGACGATATCAATTTCTTTTGCCCCCGCCTGAACAGATCTTTCTATTTCGTAAAGTTTTTGCTCCAGCGTGATTTGTCCTCCGGGAAAACCGGTAGACACGGCTGCTATAGGAAGATCTGAACCTTTCAAAGCTTCCTTCGCTGTGGTGATGAGATTGTGATAAACACAAACTGCGGCAACTTGAATTTTGACGTCCTCCATGCCCAGTGCTTTGAGTATGTCTTCCCGAATGGGCTGTTTTGCTTTGGCGCAAAGTCTCCACACATTTCCGGGAGTATCATCTCCGCCAAGCGTTGTAAGGTCCATGCAAGTGACTGCTTTGAGCAACCACGCTGCCTGCCAATCTTTTTTTACGCTTCTTCTCCCGGCAAGTGATGAGGCTCTTCTCTCAACCGCACTTTTATTGATACGGAGATTTTTGATCAGATCGAGGTCTAAAGGAATACCGTCGTTGCGGAGAATTTTATTGCTGTTTTTTCCTGCTGCCATTTATTGAATCTTCAATGTAAAATACTTTTTTCACCCAAATGGGGCGCACGAAAATAAGGAAAAGCGGGCACTTCAACCGAAGTAGGTCGCGGTATTTCTCCATTCTCTTTCTGCTTCTGATTCTCTTTCTTTTTCTTGATTTTCATTTTTCATTTCAATTTTCTAGATAGGAATAGGAATCAGAAGCAGAAAGAGAAGGAGGAAAAGAGCGCGATCCAATTCTTCATTGGCTTTTGCTTCAGTAAATTCGCGCATCAATACATCATCGTCATCACATGGGAAGAATTCACTTCGGTATCAATAAGGAATTAGTTTCGGAAATCAAGAAAAATTATCAGGTGAATAATTTTATCGAAACGGGTACCTATCTGGGTGGTACATCTCACTGGGCTTCCGGACTTTTTAAGGAAGTTCATACCATTGAAATCAGTGAAGAAATTTATAAGGAGACGAGCGCGAAATTCAAGGATGTCAAAAACATGCATTGTTATCTTGGTGATAGTCGTGATATGATGCCGGGGATCATAGATAAACTTGAAGGTCCTGCACTGTTTTGGCTGGATGGACATTGGTGTGGAAGAAATACTGGAGGTAAACACAATCCTTGCCCTATCATGGATGAACTCGCACAGGCTGTGAGATTGCCGGGCTCAATTATCCTGATTGATGATCTGCGATATTTCCTTGGACCCAACCCTTTTGACTTTGGAGAAGCTTATCCGACATTTCAGGAGATTCTTGTTTTCCTGCAAAAGCATCTCGACAATTACTATTATACTATTCACGACGACACCGTGATCTGTGTCCCGATGAGTTTGAAAC
>JAYTOA010000107.1:0-14308 GCA_043748015.1 Flavobacteriales bacterium | reverse complement strand
GACTTGCCCATTTCATATGAAACTAGTCTTCCCAAAGCGTCCTTATGGTTTCTCAACTTATCACCAAACTGACGAACTATTTCCCCACGCTTTGGGGCGGGAATTCCTCTCCAGAATTTGTATGCTTCTTCCGCTGTGGCAATTACTTTCTCATAATCAGCTGCAGAAGTTGTCTTCACTGTACCGATCAATTGACCATCTACCGGTGAATATGAATGCAGGTCTTCGCCATTGGCGAAAAAATTCTTGCCGGTGCTTGTTCCGGGATTGTTCTTTTTTATGCCAAGTGCTAAAAGACTTGTTTCGATACTGATGCCTTCTGCGGCCGAAATAGTGCTCATTTCAATTTTAATTTTTGGGTCGTGCAAAGGTAATAAATCGTCAATGGCTATTGCCAAGTAACTATGCACAATCCGCAAAGCATGACACCAGTCAAGCTAAACGTTTCATTCTAAAGTGAAAAAAGCAATCCTTAATTCTGACCAATAAATTGTGCCTGCAACTCTCCGATGGTAAATGGTTGAAACGAATTCAATGTTGCCTCGCGCATTTTAGTATTCGATTTTACAACGCACATCAGCGGCGCCTCTTCAGGATATTGAATACCAATTAAGCGTACTTTCCTGTTGAATGGAACTTGCCGAAAAACAACGTTGCTTCCTTCATTGACTCCACGCAACACGCTGTTCAAATCGTCGAACACCATACTCACCGAAGCACTGCCACCTTCGTTTTTCACAACATAATCCACCAATGGTTGATCATCTTCATAAAAACGATCGCAATTGATCCAACCTAATTGTGAACTGGAAAAAATAAAATAATCCAACTCTGAAGCTTTGACGTCAGCAACCGGCTTATCGGGATCCTTCTCGAATTTCCTTGCAAAGGTGCTTACAAACTTCTGCTTCTCATTTTCCTGTCTGCTACCAAATGTGAGTATGCAAGCGTGATCATAATTATATTCCGGCATCAGCTGTTTCAAATTCAGCGCGGGCATCGTGCGAAGAAAGTCAACAATTTTTCTGTCGTATTCAGCCGTTGCTGATTTCGAGATATAGTAGGATTCAAAAGCTCCGGTTTCATTCACTTTGAATGTTATTTCTGTACGCAAACCCTGAATACAATATTCCTCCAGCATTTGCACGTCGGGATTGAAATTCGCAACAAACCATTGGTTGAGTGTTTGTCCGTTGGCGAGTTGCCAGTTGAAATAATCCATCTCACTGATGCGTGTACCTCTTCTCAACTTGCTTTCGCAGATGTGAAGAAAACAACTTACTCCACGAGTAAGCACAGACCGATAAACCTGTTGGGTAACACCGTCTGATGAAACAGCAACTTCTTCACTGTCTGTATCTCGTGTTGTTCCATAGAAAACCTCTTCTGACTCTCCATCACCTGCCAATTGCCAATTGATGATACCGTCCTTCTTCCATTCACCATAAAACAATTGAAAATCATCTTCGGGAATGTCACGTCTTGGAAACATAATGCGGTAATCCATTCCGTCCCTGATGAAGACTTCCTTGCCGCCGGCTTTGGCTTGTAAATCAACCATACCGGCTGTTTCGAGCATTCGACCATCACTTGTCGTTGAAAGTTTTGACTCAAGTATGGAAGGAATATCATAACATTCCTTCAAAGAAATTTTCACCTTTCCCTTCACTTTTTTTCCGTTGCGATCGACAAAACAATTGGCGGGAAAAAAAAGACCTGTGCCTTCTCTTCCAAAAAAGGTGTTGTCGATATCAGCCTGAATTGTATAAACAGAATCAATGGTTTTGAATGAAGCTTTGACATTGGTGAGGTCAACTTCTGAAACAAATTTTTCGTCATCTCCAACACCAGAATCAAAAGCATAGACAGCAGTTGATGTCGATTCAGATCTTGTAGAGTCATCGACTTCATTGGCAAGTCGCGCGAGATAAATACAGCAGAGAGTAGTAAGAGTAGCAACAGCAATGATTGTCTTTGGTTTCATGCAGTTGCGAGATTTTTGATTAAAAGAATAGGGATAACTGTGGTGATCTATTAATTATTGCATCAACCATTATGAACAATACCAGGCGCATTCTTTCTTAGAAGAGAATGGTGCGGGCATTCAATCAATGGCGCATCTTTGTATTGCAGTGGTTTTCCGCCAAGAACTTCATATCTATATCGCAGTAGTCATTGCGATGGTTTTCGTGCTTTTTTCCTGTGGATCAAAGCAAGAGGAAACACCTGCCGAACAAATTCTGAAGCATTCAAAAGGCGGTGATTTTCGAGGTGTGAAGATTGGTGATGATCGAGAGTCTGTTACAAAAACGGAAGAAGGCGTTTCCGTATATAGCATGCCCGATGAACTTATTTATAGAATAGACCCGCAAAGAGATGATTCGACATGGTATGAAATTTCATACAATTTCAGCAGGGATGGCTTATACGATATTAAGATGGATATTTATCCAAAAAGTGATAGCGGACTGAGTGCATTAAAAAAAGAATTTGTCGAGTATTATGTAGATAAATATGGTGAGTGTAAATACCTCGATGGTTATTGTCAATGGCGTGCTATGACAGAGAATGGCCACATTGTGAGTATCACACTTACCGATTCACTTTCTGATAAACCTAGGCCTCGATTGAAGGTAATTTTCCACGAGTCGCAATGACATCGAAAGACGCCATATTCAATATCAGCAACCTTAGTATTTCGTTTCGAACCAACACAGGAATTCGCAGCGCATTAGAAGATGTTTCACTTGAAATTATCCGGGGAAAAACACTCGCAGTAGTAGGTGAATCGGGGAGTGGTAAAACTGTTTCTTCTCTCAGCATGATGCAATTATTGCAGAAGGAAAAAGTAATATTTGACAGCGGGAAATTTCGATTCAATGCTTCAACTTTCTCTCCGGATATTCAAAAAGAATATGACATTTCTCCATCAAGTGCATTGCTGAAAACTCTACGCGGGAAGGGCATTGCAATGATATTTCAGGAGCCGATGACATCTTTGAATCCTGTGAAAAAATGCGGTGAACAGGTTGCCGAAATGATTCGAAAACATCTTCGCTTTTCGAAAGAGATAGCGATAGCGCGCACACTTGAATTGTTTCATGAAGTCAAACTTCCCCGACCGGAAGAAATGCTGAATCAATATCCGCATCAACTCAGTGGCGGACAAAGACAACGTGTGATGATTGCTATGGCCATTTCATGCGATCCACAAATTCTTATTGCGGATGAGCCAACAACTGCGCTTGATGTTACTGTGCAAAAAGAAATTCTTGCCTTGTTGAAGTCATTGCAACAAAAACATCACATGGCGATGTTGTTTATCACGCATGATCTCGGAGTTGTGGCGGAAATAGCCGACGACATTGTAGTAATGCGTCAGGGAAAAGTAGTTGAAACCGGTAGCGCGGAAATGGTGCTTCAGAATCCTCAAAACCCCTATACGAAAGGCTTGCTGGCATGCAGACCTGAGCCTGGGAAAAAATATTCGCGACTGCTTACTGTGGCCGATTATCTGAACGCTGATGTCAACAGGATGAAAGAAGAATTTGTGCCATTTGAACATCCTCCTCAAACATCAATGATTGATATTCTCAGTGTCAACCATCTTTCGAAAATATATAATGACACAACCAACATCTTCCGAAAAGCTTCATCTCCTGTGAGGGCTGTGAACGATGTCTCATTTTCGATAGCCCGAGGTGAAACGCTGGGCCTGGTGGGTGAGAGCGGCTGCGGGAAAACAACTCTGAGCAGAATGTTGTTGGGATTAATTCCTTCGAGCGAAGGAGAAATTCTTTACCGGATTCCGGGGGGAAATGACAGCGCGAAAAATATTGCGGGGCTTTCAACGCGTGAAATGCGACAGCTTCGCAAAGACATACAAATCATTTTTCAGGATCCGTATTCTGCACTGAATCCAAAACATACCGTGGGTAATTCCATCACCGAACCCATGGCTGTTTTCGGTTTACACGGAGACGATAAATCGCGACGCAAAAAAGCCATTCATCTACTTGAAAAAGTCGGTTTGGGTGAAGAATATTTCGATCGCTATCCACACGAATTCAGTGGGGGCCAACGGCAGCGAATCGTTATAGCGCGGGCTCTGGCTTGTGAGCCATCATTCATTATTTGCGATGAAAGTGTGTCCGCGCTTGATGTTTCCGTTCAGGCACAAGTACTCAATCTTCTCAACGATCTGAAGAAAGATTTTTCGCTCACGTATTTATTCATTTCGCATGACCTCAACGTAGTGTATTACATGAGTGACAGGATCATGGTAATGAACAAAGGAGTCATTGAAGAAATAGGAACATGCGATGACGTTTTTTTTCGACCAAAAAGCGAGTACACCAAACGATTATTGGAAGCCATTCCGGGAAGGAAAACATAAGCTAAAGATGGGTTGAAGGAACGCCCAATCTCTTCTCTTCAATCGTGTCGAAATACGAATCACTGAAAATCGTTCACACCACATGGCAACAGTTACATTTGCCATCCATTCATTAGTTGAATAATGTCAGATAAAATAAGTTTACTTGAAGATAAAATCGCGACTGCCAAATTGGGTGGTGGCGAAAAAAGAATTGAATCACAACACAAGAAAGGAAAGCTCACCGCTCGTGAACGTGTTCACTTTTTGCTCGATGAAAATTCCTTTGAAGAATTGGGTATGATGGTCACGCACCGTTCAACCAATTTTGGACTTGACAAAGATGTCTATCTTGGAGATGGCGTTGTAACAGGTTATGGCAAGATCAACGGAAGGCTTGTATATGTTTTCTCACAGGATTTCACGGTGATGGGAGGATCTCTTGCTGAAGCTCATGCAGAAAAAATTTGCCGTGTGATGGATCTTGCAATGAAGAATGGAGCGCCGGTAATTGGCCTTAACGACAGCGGTGGCGCACGTATTCAGGAGGGTGTTGTATCACTCGGTGCGTACGCAGACATTTTCTATCGCAATGTTCAGGCGAGTGGAGTTGTACCGCAGATCAGCGCCATCATGGGGCCATGTGCGGGTGGTGCTGTGTATTCTCCGGCCCTTACGGATTTTGTGATGATGGTTGAGAACACCAGTTACATGTTTGTGACAGGACCGAACGTCGTGAAAACAGTAACTCACGAAGAAGTAACTAGTGAAGAATTAGGTGGAGCATTAGCACATTCCACCAAGAGTGGCGTAACGCATTTCACTGCTGAAAATGACATAGCATGCGTGAAAATGATTCGCATTTTGGTGGGTTATATGCCCCAGAATTGTGAAGAAGAAGCGCCACGCACTCACTACGAATCAGGCGATGAGTCGAGGCCGGCACTTGACAAGATTATTCCCGCCAATCCGAATCAGCCATACGATATGCACGAAGTGATCACACAGGTGATTGATGAAGGAACGTGGTTTGAAGTTCACAAAGATTTTGCGGAAAATATTATCACTGGGTTTTCGCGCATTGCCGGCCGGAGCGTTGGCGTTGTTGCAAATCAACCGGCATATCTTGCGGGTGTGCTGGATATAAAATCTTCGACAAAAGCTGCAAGGTTTGTGCGTTTTTGTGATGCCTTCAATATTCCATTGTTAGTGTTCGAAGATGTTCCGGGATTTCTTCCCGGCACAGATCAGGAATGGAATGGAATCATTTCAAATGGCGCCAAACTATTATACGCTTTCAGTGAAGCGACCGTTCCGCGCGTTACCGTTATCACAAGAAAAGCATACGGCGGTGCTTATGATGTGATGAATTCGAAACACATCGGTGCCGACATGAACTATGCCTGGCCAACTGCGGAGATTGCTGTGATGGGAGCGAAAGGAGCAGCGGAGATTATCTTTAAAAAAGAAATAACAGAAGCGAAAGATCGCGACGCTAAATGGAAAGAGAAGGAAGCAGAATATGCTGAACTATTCGCTAATCCTTACAGCGCAGCAGAACGCGGATATATTGATGAAGTAATTCTTCCTTGGACGACACGACAAAAACTGATCACGGCATTCGCTATGCTTGAAAATAAAGTGGATCAGATGCCTCGTAAAAAACATAGTAACATGCCGTTGTAATCAGGTTTTACAATGTCAATGAAAATAGAAAAAATGAAGCCTGTCTACCTTCTCTGGATTCTTCTGCTGACGTTGATGTCACACGAAGTTGTAGGTCAACACACCGGAAACAATTTGCATCGCCTCAAATTCATCGGCGTGAATGAGGCGGGTGATAGCATATACTCCGAACTTGAAATCGGTCTTTCCGCAATCAGCGTTGCGGATAGTTCAATAGCGAATAAGATTGCTCAGTTCATCGAAGCGCGCGTGATTGAAGATATGGGACTTGACTCTACAGGAAAACCACACAAGAGCATTCTCGATGCCGGTATTGCCTTCGAGGCGGCATGCAGAGGTGAGGACGAGAGTTCGCTTTGGGCGTCCTGGTATTACTCGGCGAATTCAGCAGTGTTGTTTCAAAATAAGAACATGATGACCGTAGAGCTCGCAATCGAGACTTACGCAGGTGGAGCGCATCCATCACATTACATCACGCTGCACAATTTCAATGTGCATGACGGCAGGCCAATTGCGCCTTCGGAATGGATAACGGATATGAACGAGTTGCGACGGTTTTCAGAAAATTATTTCTGGGAGACAGTAGAATCTGCTTTTGATGAAGGAACTGACCGCACAGAATTCTTTTGGGGTGATGTGTTCGCTTTACCCGCCAACCTCGGCTTGTATGAGGGTGGCTTGCTCTTGTTTTACAATGAATACGAGGTGGCGCCATATGTTTTCGGTGCAATACCCGTCGATATTCCAATGACAAATATTCAACACCTGCTAAAGAAAGAATACTTTTCTGAGTGAGGACAAATTTCTCTACTCTTAAAAATTTCCAGAATTACTTTCAACTAAACTGATAAAAGACCATGCTAAGATCAATGACCGGTTTCGGTAAATCCGAAGGAACAGTCGGAAACAAAAAATTCACGGTGGAAATCCGTTCACTGAACAGCAAGCAGCTTGATCTGAATATGCGCATACCGGGTGCATTTAGGGAAAAGGAATTAGAGTTGCGTTCGTGGTTAAGCGAGAACATTCAGCGTGGGAAATCCGACTTACTTGTTTATTACGAAAGCCTGGAGGCAGAAAAACGCATGTCTTTCAACAAACCGTTGATGGTAGCTTATTACGAAGACCTCAAAGAAGTGGCTCAAAAAGTAGGGATGGAAGGCGGTGATTTTCTAAATGCTTTGATACGAATTCCCGATGTATTAAAACCAGAATCACAAGAACTGGATGAGGAAGAATGGAGCGGATTATTCTCCATTATCAAAGACGCTTATAAAAAGTTCGATGCGTACAGAAAGACCGAAGGAAGCAAGATGCAGGATGAATTCCGCATGCGCATCAAGTTGATAATGGGGCACAGGGATGAATTAAACGAGCCTATTAAAGCGCGCAATGAAAAGGTGAGGGAGAAGTTGCGTACGAGCCTTGAAGAATTGATTCCACTAGACAAAATAGACCCGAATCGTTTTGAACAAGAGTTGATCTACTATTTGGAAAGACTGGATATCAGCGAAGAGTATCAGCGACTTGAAACCAACTGCGAACACTTTCTCGAAGAGTTGCAGGGTGAATCACAAGGCAAAAAACTCGGTTTTATTTCACAGGAAATTGGAAGAGAAATCAATACTGTTGGAAGCAAGGCGAATGATGCAGATATGCAACGCTTGGTTGTTCAGATGAAAGATGAACTTGAAAAGATAAAAGAACAGATAAGTAACGTATTATAGCGCCGAATTTCCCCACTACATTTATATTTACAACAAACTCCACAATGAAAAAATCACTTGTATTGATGATGACATTGCTATTGCTAGTGGCGTCATTCATGAATAGCTGTCGAAAAGAAGAAGCTAGAAACCTTGGAGATGGTAACATCCTACAGGATTCCCCATTGCATTGTTTCAACCATGTTATGGATGAAGATGAAACTGGATTTGATTGCGGCGGTTCGTGCCTTGCGTGTAACACGTTCGATGCGCCTTGCGTCACTTCAAATAATGTCATGGTTGCGAATTCAGCCACGCTTAATATGACTTCCACCTGTTTTTTAAATTCTAACGACTACTATGTCATTAAGGGAGTATCGGGGGCAAACTATGTAGAGATAACTTTTCCACAGAACTCTACTTGGAGCGGCATTTTCGACGTCGCTACAGGACAAGCATTCTTCAATGAGGTTGGCGTAAATTATTTTTCGAACAACTGGAACCACTACGGCATTGGCACCGGTGTAATTTATGTAAATCGAATTGGTGATCAACTAAATGTAGAACTATGTAGTATCACGGTTTCAGGTACCGAAGGATTCTCCAATGTTTCTTATACCCTCACTGGAAAATTAACCTGCAACTAATCATTAATATTTATGAGAAAAATCATCACGACGACTGCACTCATTTGGATAATGAGCGTTGGCGGAACTCTTGCACAATCAGAAGAGATTGTGAAAATCGAGAAGCTGAAAGACAAAGCTACCGGTATCAACTTTGTTAAGTTGACCATACCCATTTGGGATATCAATCTCAATGGATACAATATGTCCATTTATGATCTCAACATCGGATTACACTCTCAGATTGGCGATAAATTCTACCTGAAAGCAGATTATTCAAAGTCCTTGTTTGATCGACTGGCACCTGATATTCAAGAAAACAGTAACAGCACCTTAAGTGCCGCTTCTCAGTTTGAAAATACCCGTGCGAATTCATTTTCTCTCGAAGGAAGTTTTTTCTTCAAGGAAATTCTTGAAACAAAGGATCTTACAATTAAGTTGAAGTCATCTCAACGTGGTAATGTAACAGTTACAAAGGTCACATACGTTGCCGGTGAATCGCTAACGAGATATGGGGCCCGACTTGGTTGGACAAAAGGAATTAGTTGGTTCGGAATTGATGATACACCACTAACTGGAATTTCTCAAAACGGTAGTGAGTTCCTCATGGACTATCAAAATAAGTCCACAATGATTCAATACACCAATCTTAGAATTGGATTATGCAGGGCAATCCAGACAAACCTTCATGTTAATGCTATTGATTATGGCTATAGGACAAATAGCGGATTTGATTATTTGTATGCTGATCTTGTTTTGTCGTTGAAGAATAAACTTGACGATGTTTACGGGGCTTATGCATACGATGGTCAAGATAATATAATGTACTATAAACAATATTCTATTGATGCTACTACACCAAAGGTGAAAATGGGCTTTGCAATTGGCGCAAGATCATTACCCTTTGTTGGAGCCATTTCATATGACATAGAGCTAGGTCGATTTACCGGCATCCAAAAGGAAGGAAACGGATATCTGAAGATTGGATTCAATCTTGCCTTTGGTACGAGCGAGAAAATCAAAGAGAATAAACGTGCAGAAAAAGAAACCAACAAAGCTCCTTCACGATTACCATAAAATTCAGTTAGGGCATCATCGAATTAAAGAGCCATCTTTTGTAGATATTTGCGGCTGAATGAACCAGGGCAAGGCCATCATATTCTCCGCACCAAGCGGAGCAGGAAAAACTACTATCGTGCATCATCTTTTGACGGTGGCAGATTTGCGCTTGTCTTTTTCTATTTCTGCCACGACAAGACATAAGCGAGAGCACGAGATAGACGGAAAAGACTATCACTTTATCACGATACCGAACTTTCTAGAACGCGCGCAGCAAGGTGAATTTGTTGAGTGGGAAGAGGTATATGAAGGTCAGTATTATGGCACGCTAAACGCTGAGGTAGAAAAAATTTGGGCTCTAGGTGGCAATGTCATTTTCGATGTAGATGTTCAGGGTGGGCTCAATCTCAAGAAAAAATTCGGTGATCGCGCCATTGCTGTTTTTGTAAAACCTCCGAGCATTGAATCCCTTCGATTCCGACTTAGAAATCGAAGTACAGAAACCGCTGAAAAAATTGCTATGCGCATCGAAAAGGCGCAACACGAACTTTCATTCGAATCACAATTCGACGTTGTCATCGTAAACGATCTCCTTGAAGACGCTTTCATTCAAGCTGAAACCAAGGTGCGTGAATATCTGAGAAAGTGAAAAACATAGGCCTTTATTTCGGCTCCTTCAATCCAATACACAATGGGCATCTTGCGGTTGCAGAATTTTTTGCAACGAAAACACATCTGAATGAAGTCTGGTTGGTAGTTAGTCCGCACAGTCCATTCAAATCAAATTCTGAACTAGCGCCTGAGACAGACCGACTGAAAATGGTGGCCTTAGCCATCGCAGATAAGCCCAATATCAAGGCCTCCGATTTCGAGTTTCTGCTTCCCAAACCATCTTATACCTGCAACACATTGCGCTCATTGTCTGCTGCGTATCCCAATGATCAATTCACCATTCTTCTTGGTGAAGACAACAAGCACACTTTTCATCTCTGGAAAGATTATTTGTGGATTCTCGAAAACTACACCATCCGCTTTTTTCCGCGCCAACAGCATTCAATTGAAGGCCATTACATCGATTGGGAAAAATATGATGCGCATATTATTGATGCGCCGCGCATTAAAATTTCTTCAACACAAATTCGCGAGAATATTTCGCTCGGCAAGAGCAATCAAGGTTTGGTGCCAACAAAGATTCTTGATTTCATTTCAAAGAATCATTTGTACACTAAAATATAATTTATTTCCTTCTTCCTGATCGTTCCAAAACCACTGCTACTCGCGGGTTTCAATTGTATTTTAAAGTTTTGGCATGGTGGTTGAAAATAGCCTTTCAACACAACGACTTTTTTATCAACTTCAAAAACATAAGACGATGAACGAATTAAAAAACAAATACTTCGCAATGAAGCAACAAGCCATCGAGAATATGCAACATGGTAACATCAATGCATATCTGGCAAAACTTGTCAATTTGAATGACATCAAAATGCAAATGATACAACTGTCTGCTGAAAGCTAAAAAGCGCATCGGTCACTTGCACTAACCATTACAACAGCCGCATGCTTGATAGGTGAAGGTTAAAGAAACGCCCCAATTGGGGCGTTTTTGTTGTGGCGAAAACTGACGCAACGAAAAGCTCAATGCGCAGTTCTCCGCTTCATTTCATTTTTCTTCAACCAGATATCAATAAACATGGTTGAAATAATAATGAATGCGCCAAGATAAAACTGGGGGCTCATCCATTCGCTAGAGCCGTACAGATACAAAGCAAAAGCAATCGTGTAAACAGGTTCCATGTTTACCGACAATGCACATGTAAATGGGGAAAGCACTTTCATGATATTAATCGCTGTGATAAATGCGAATGCTGTACAGACAGCGCCAAGGATCAATAGCATACTAAAGTCCTTACCACTCAACTCAAACATTGCGGGAGAAAAATTTCCATTCAACAACATGAAAACACTCATTCCAAAAAGTGCCGCGAGCATTTCCCAGAATGCAATTTTTGTGGCTGTGTGCTTTGTGATAAAAACGGAATTAATAGTAGAAAAAACAGCCGCGAGAATGGATGCACAAAGTGACAAGATAATGCCCAATGTGTATTCACTTTCAAATCTGAAAATGAACAAAAGACCTATGATCACGAGAACTCCAAGTATGATCTCATACATGTGGAATTTTTCCTTTCTGATGAATGGAGAAATGAGCGAAACAAAGAATGCGATAGTGCTAATAACTACCAGTGCTACTGAAACGTTGGAAGCTTTGATGCTGGAGAAAAAACACACCCAATGAGCGGCTGTGATAAATCCAACTGCGGAAAATTTTAGAATTTCAATTCCTGTTGCTTTCACCTTTCTTCCCGAAAAAGATGAAAAAATAAAAATGACAACGGTCGCAATCAAAACGCGCCACCAAACAATTCCGAATGCATCAAGCGTGATTTCTTTTCCCAGAATTCCTGTAAATCCCCAGATGAAAACGATGAACTGAAGAAGTAAAAGATTAAACGTTCTTGTGTTTATCATCTTCGTGTTCGAGTTCAACGATTCCTCCGCTGACAGCGTACTTCATTACATCAACAGCATTGCGATCAATCTTCTTGATGTGTCGCGTTGGAACAATCATCATGTGTCCTGCAAAACTGTAGCTCATAGGGAAATACACTGCCACTTTACCAACAATGTCGCCCAACTCAGAAAGATTTTCATCCGTAATAAATCCGATCATTTCTAGATCAAGCTGATCGCTCACCTTTACCAAAACCGGTTGGTTGAATTTCTTTTTGTTGCCAACGAAAGCTCCGAGTATGTCCGAAATAGTGTGATACAAATTCTTCACGCCCGGAATTTTTGCAAGAATTCTCTCGAAAAAACTTTTAATTCCTTCATTGATAAAAACACTACCGAGCCAGCCCATGATGAACAACATTATAAGCAGCGCTAGAATTCCCAGGCCGGTATATCCTATGTTCTTCTGCTCAAGTTCCTCGGCTGAAAACCAGATTCGGGGAACGATGCCATCAAGCCAACTGAAAATCTTGTAGATGATGTAACAAGTACCGAAAACAGGTAGTGTGATCACCAATCCGTTGAGGATATAACTAAAAAAAGTTCTGAGATAACGATTCTTCATTTAATAAAAATTGAATCGCCAAAGTTATGTGCCGTTGTTGTGCAGAAAACAATCTTCTCCTTTGGTTCAAGCATCGTTTGTACACACTCCTTCTTTAGTCTGTAACCCTGTCCAGCCCGATAGTGTATAAAGGTCACAATTAATCGGTACGAGTGACACCAATCATTGCGAAACCCTCTATCGCGCTGAGGTTTATTCATTGGCGAATTACTGCATTTACTGCGGTATTACTGCTATCTGCCGGAATTTTGAGCGCTCAAGTCTTTCAAGCGAACAATACCATGGGTTGTACACCAATGGGAGTTATCATCTCAGTTACATCTCCGGCCGCGAGTTCAATTACCAGCTATGCATGGCAGATTACAACTCCATCGGGAAGCGTGCTCACAGCCAGCACATCGCAATATGTAGCGATATTCTCCCAACCCGGAAGCTATGGAGTGAGTCTTACGATCAACGGCAATCAAACCACTTCTATCGCTGATTATGTGAGCGTGTATGCAAAACCAACAGCGAGTTTCACTGTAAATGATCCAGCGGGATGCTTTCCTCTTTGTGTAGACTTCACCGACACAAGCCTTCCCGGCAGTGGAAATATTAATCAGTGGTCGTGGGATTTTGGAAACGGAAATTCGTCGTCGATTCAACTTCCTTCGCATTGCTACAATCAAGTGGGAACATTCACTCCGGTTCTCACAGTGACAAATTCTTTTGGTTGCTTCGCCACAGTGTCGGCACCCGGACTGATGCACGTGGTGAATAATTTTCCTACAGCACAATTTCAACTGAGTAGCCAACTCGATTGCAATGCACCGGTGAATATCAATATGACGAATAGTTCAACGGGGACATCATCACTGACATCAACCTGGGATTTTGGAGATGGTGACAACGCTATCGTCAGCGGCACAACAGCAACTTCTCACACATACAACACGACTGGAACATATGATGTTTGTCTCAACGTTATGGATTCTATAGGTTGCGAAGGAAGTGTTTGTCATCCTCTAACCATTTTTGGAACAGCGAATGCGACATACAATGTATCTGCAACACAAGGCTGTACCGGAACTCCTATCACATTTACAAGCACAACTACTCCAACACCCACTTCGGTGCAATGGGATTTCAATGGTGATGGAATCACAGACTCAAACAATCTGACAGCCAGCTATACCTACAACACGCCGGGGATCTTTCAACCGAAACTCACAGTTTCGTATAGCAGCGGATGTAGCGATGTTTCCGAAAATGCCTATTCAATAAGCATTGTAAATGGAACTACGGTTGCATTCACCGCAGATACATTGCAAGCATGTTCCTTTCCGTTCACCGTTCAATTCACCAATGAATCGGTTGGAATAGGGCCTATCAACTATGCGTGGTCTGTGGGTGGCGTGCAAGTAAGTACGTCAACGAATTTCACGCATACCTTCAACGGATATGGAAGCTTTAATATTAAACTCGTTGCAACAAATTCCACCGGATGTGTCAATCAACTTTTGATGAACAGTTACATACTTGTTCAAGCACCCACTGTAACATTTGGAAATCCAATAAGCGTTTGCACGGAACAAAATGTAAACGTTGGAAATGTCGTTGTCACAGCTGTTGAACCTGTTCAGGAATACAATTGGGATTTCAATAGCGATGGCATCATTGACGCGCAAGGGTTGCAGCCAATTTATTCCTACACAGAACCCGGGATCTACCATAT
>JAYTOA010000106.1:0-34593 GCA_043748015.1 Flavobacteriales bacterium | reverse complement strand
ATTCCCTTCGCAAGTTGCAGATACCAATGCGATTCAATTTTATTGCGCAACACTTCGTCATCACTGGTTGCTGAGACTACCTTCTGCAAGTTTTTTCCGGTGCTTTGATTGAAACGCGTAATGCTGATGCCGGTTGTTTCGATATAAAGTTTACCAAATCCCATGCGCTTCATCAATCGCGAAATCGATTTCGGAGTGTAGTAGGTGAGGTGCTCCGGATAGGAAATGATATTGTATTTGTCCTTCAAAATGAATCTCGACAATGCATTGAAGTTTGGCGTAGTGCAATAGAACAATCCTCCGGCACGCAATTTTTGATGAATGATCTCCAATTCTACTTGAGGATTATTGATATGCTCAATCACTTCAATCGATGTGACAACATCAAATATTATGTCGGGAAAAAGATGTTGCAGCAACGGACCTTGGTGCATAACGATACCTTTTTCACGACAAATTTCAACTTGCTGCCCGCCATACTCTGTACCATAAACTTTCCATCCGCGCTTTTTCGCTTCCATGAGGAAAAGACCATTTCCGCATCCAACATCCATTAAATTTCCGGTCTTTCGGAATACTTCGAATTTGTCGAGCCATTCGTGATAGCGTTTCACTGTTATGGGTGATAAATATTGCTGCAAACCATAGTTGGAATAGTATTTTTCCAATTCTGAAATGGACGGAATATCTGCACAAAATACAAGTCCGCATTTCGCGCATTTCACAAGATGAACATGTTGGAATGAACTCAGATCGTTCAATTGCAAATGATCACATGCAATGCATTGTGTATGATGAGAAATGGAAGCGCTCAATTATTCTTCTGAATCTTTTCTCTGGAAACTACTTTCCCATCAATTTCAACTGAGACGAAATAAATTCCGCTGCTGAGTTGATCGACATTCACCACAGCGCTTTTCCCGCTGCAATTCGCATTCGAAACAACTTGTCCAAGTGTGTTGTGTATCATCACATTCCATTTCTGTGGCCATGAATTTTTGAGCTGTACATTGATCATATCGCTTGCAGGATTTGGAAAAATCTTAGCTGTTGCATACGATATGTTTTCAGTGTTGAGTATCGGTTGTGTTCCAATTGTGAAAACACCATTGGCAGGAAAATCTACTATAGCTTCCATCACCGGACCTTGTATCAAAAGTGGGACAAAAGTCACTTGTGATCCGGGCATAAACTCATTGTCTTCAGTAATGATCAGTCCAAGTCCTGAAGGATCTGGAAACGCAGTCATATCAACACGAACGGTCACACTTCCGGGTTCTCCTGTTTCAGAAAATCCCCAAGTTCTATTTGTTCTGTTGGATAGAAAAGGGTAAAGATTCGCGGCGAATTCCAACGTTTCATCGTCATTGCCTAGCATAAGATAATCTCCTGCGTCCATCGATGAAGGATTCATCAATTTGATGATTCCAAGTCCTTGTGCTTCTGCATGATAATCGTATGCTGTTTCTTTTCCTATCCCAAAAACTTCCTCGCGCTGCATCGGATGATGGTAACGACTCGAAGGTCCAAGATCTACTTCATACCTGGCGGCCATGTAGTTTCTGATCAAACGCTGATGTGTCACCATCAATCTATTGTTGTATACAAAGTGTTCGGCGATGCGACCTTTACCAAAACGACTGTCTTCATAACCATCGTCATGTCCAATATCTATGCTGATGGAAGTGGTGTTATCTCGTGGACCAATATTTACACCTGTTTGCGGATAGTTCTGCTCATCAAAAAATGTCGTCATCACTTGATGCAAATCGTCCTGATGATAGGAGAAACCATAAATGTGCGGAGCCGACGCATCGCCTATATAAAAGCTATTCGTTCCGCTGTAATCGCCATTGACATCAATTACTTCGTTGTGATAAGTAAAGTCATTTTTCCAGGGATGCATCAGGTAGCCATTCGGTTGACGTGAACTTGCAAACCACCCATGATCGTTGAATTTTATTGTGTCGGTTTCAACCATTACAAATGCAGAAATGGATCGGCCGGGAACAACATCATAAAGACTAATCACATCGTCTTCACCATCAAATTCCAAGGCTTTCTGTCCGCTTATTCCTTCAGTTCCACTTACGAGTTCCGGCATTTTTAAAGGATTGTTTTGAACCGCGAAATAATCACTGCCATTGATGTCGCTCCATGATTGAACGCCGGCGCCAATTGTATTGGTCATCTGATCTGCACGCAACCAAAACGTCATAGAATTCAAATCACCTACACCACCCGGTCCTTTTGATCCAAGTTGCTGCGGAGCTTCTGCATATACGAGTTTTAAGGTGTCACTGCGGAAAGTTGGAATATTTCCATCCTCAATGGCCGCAGCATGAGGAACCATCAATTTTACGCTTCCATAATCTGTTGGAATAACATTGGCAACGTAATGTGACGGACCGCCGGTGATGGAATTGATCACTGCATTTTCAGTCCAAATATCGTCGAGTAGGTTGTCGAACCCCGTGACATTGGTTTCGTTCAGATTTTTGTAGAATATAATATTCACATCGAACGATCCGAAGGCTTCATTGCCGCCATCAGCTGCCACAATGGAAGCAACAGCAGGAAACTCATTCACATCAGGACTGTTTAAATCGCTTTCCCATAATCCTCTACCATAGGTTGAAGCTTTAATTCGATGCTCTGAAGGCGTTGCGCCATAGTAAATTTCAAGTTCGGTAACCCTTGCACTTATTGGCATACCTTGATTGAAGGGAATAAATTCAGTCATGGTGTTGTCCTTGTAATAAACTCCCATGTCGGTTCCCAGATAAAGCGCTTCAATCTCTGCGTTGGTTGTGTCCATCACTATTGTGTTGGTGGATACGTCGGGAAAGGCGCTGGTGAGTAAAGTCCAGTTCAATCCTTGATTCACACTTTTATAGACGTCGTTGTGAAAACAGATGTACACAATATTGGTATCTGTTGGATGTGTTTCTATTGAATTGATGGGAACCTGAAACACAGGAAGATTGTTGGTAATGTTCACCCAAACCGGTACTTCTCCATTGGCATTGTTCGTGCGGAAAAGTCGGCGATTATCTTTTGCTAAAAAAACAATGTCAGGATTGCTCAAGCTGCTTTCCAGCTCATTGATATTGGTCGTGTTGTTGTAAAGATTGTTGCTGATCTTTTCCCAAACTATGCTGTCTTTTTCAGAATGCTTAATATTGGTTGATCGCCACAAATTCTTCAAACCGACAAACATGGTGTTCGCTGTTGTATCTGATTTTAGCAGGAAATACGGCGTGTTCCAGGCGCCGTCTTCCGTTACATCCAAAACATCCAGACCGCATATTTTTTCATTGTTCACTTGCGAATTTGTCCTGTAAACTACACCATAGTAAATGCTATTGTACCAAACTGCGGGGTCGGTAAAATCATATGCGCTTTCAAATCCATCACCACCGCCTCGTCGCTTCCAGAATACTCCATTGAATTCCATAGTTCCATTATCCTGAAAACCACTGAGCGAATGATTCGGACTGTGATTGGATTGACCGAATTGATAAATCTGACCGATCACCATTCCCGAACTGATGTCTTTCCATTCCTGATTGTCAAGGTATCTGTACAAGCCACCATCATTGCACAAATACAGATTTTTTGTATGGGGCGAAATCGCCATTTCATGCATATCGACATGCAGAAAATTATTGCTGATGTCCAACCATGTTGCGCCACCGTCAATTGATTTCTTCGCCCTAATTCCTCCCAAATAAACAACTTCAGGATTGATATGATCAGCTTCAAGACATAGGTCGTACCAGGCTTGACCACCAGTACTGCTGCCGTCTGCAGCCCACCCAAGAATGTTAGGTGTTGTGCTCATAGTAGTGAATGTAGCACCTCCATCTTCGCTTTTGAAAAATCCGGAGAAAGAAGTTGTATTGGCTCTGATGACATAAACAAAATCCGGGGCTGCCGGAGTTACCGCTATGCACATGCGCGTGCTCGATCCCAATACGTCTGATATCCATGTCCAAGTTGCACCACCATTTTCCGTGCGGTAGAATCGTCCCAATACTGAAGTATAGATGATCTGATTATTTGTTGGATGAAACTCAAGATCCTTATAATTCCCGGAATTTGGTCCGCTGGAAGTCCAAGTCTGTCCGCCATTGATGCTTTTCTGAATGCCATTGCTCGTCGCTGCGAATATGTGACCTGTCCCTTCTTGAATTCTGATGCATCCTACCGTGAAAGTTGAAATTCCGGTATTCGATAATTCCCATGTCTGACCTCCGTCAATACTTTTTATAACGCCCATGCCCGGTGAATCACTCGCATCACGGTCGCCTGTTCCGGCATAAATGATATCCGGATTGGAAGGGTCAAAAGCGATAGAAGAAATCCCCAAAGTAGGCAGTTGATCTGTGTTCGTAGACCATGTCTGTCCGCCATCAAGGCTTCGCCAAAGTCCGCCGGCTGGTGATCCGGCCAATAAAATATCGGGATTGGTGGGATGAAAAGCAACTGATGTCACTCGACCAACTCCTGGTATCAAATCACGCGTCGTCACTGTATCGAGTATCGGGCCCGATGCGTACCAGTTGCCCGCCAATGATCTGCTTTG
The DNA here is from genome assembly GCA_043748015.1 of Flavobacteriales bacterium. GTDB lineage: Bacteria > Bacteroidota > Bacteroidia > Flavobacteriales_D > Sanyastnellaceae > JAIBBG01. The sequence continues at coordinate 30,005 of JAYTOA010000106.1, read as the reverse complement.
ATTGTAATCTTTAATTGCCATCCACTGATGTATGACGTCATCGCCGTCAGGAATATTCCCGTTATCTTTTAAACGAGATTCGTAAAGCCAGCGAAATCTTTCCATTTGCTTATAACCCTGACCAGGCTCGACAGGCATTTCAGGAACCATTTGCGTATGCTCTTGAATGATCTGATCAAAAGTGAGGGAACGATCCTGCATCCTCGTACTCCAGTCTGGAACTGCAATCTGAGAATTGCAATTGGAAACTATTGCAAATGCAAGGAAAGTTGTGAGAAATGATCGTTGAGTTGTGGTAATTATTTTCATTAGAATCGCGAATTTACAATTTCTATTCGTCAACAATCTGAGAAAGAATTGGTAAACCTTGACTTCTAAAAAATCGAAATTGCATACTGAAAAAATATTATGAGATTATTTTAGTCGCGATACAATTAACGAAATGCCTGTTTACGAGCTGCCTGAAGATGAAATATGGTTTCCCAAGCCTAGCGAGTTTGAAGGGGACATTATTGGATATGGTGGCAATCTTGAACCCAATAGATTGCTCAGTGGATACTCGCGTGGCATTTTTCCATGGTACAATGATCCCGGCGATATTGTCTGGTGGTCTCCCGAGCAACGTTGCATACTATATCTCGACAAGTTTCGACTTTCTCATTCAGTGAGAAACACCATGAATAAATATGAAATGCGCGTTACGATGGATCGGGATTTTGGAGGTGTGCTGGAAGGCTGCAGAGCCGGAAAGCGAGAAAACGCAACCTGGTTGCTGGATGAAATGGTGAATGCATACACGGAATTACACAATCTTGGATACGCACATTCGGTGGAAGTCTGGCACGAAGGCAAACTCGTTGGAGGTCTTTATGGCGTATGTCTTGGTTGCGTTTTTTTTGGTGAAAGTATGTTCACCACAATGACCAATGCCTCTAAAATTGCTTTCGCTCATCTTGTAGGATTTCTAAAAATGAAGGGTTGGAAAATCATTGATTGTCAGGTGTACAACGATCATCTTGCTTCATTGGGCGCCATCACAATGCCCAGAAATGAATTTCTTGAATTGCTAAAGCAAGAGCAGCAAGAGGAGACAGTGGTCGGCAAGTGGGACTACGATGTTGATGTCAAGGATTATTGATTGTTCTTGCCCAATAAGAACTGTTTCGGTTTTCAATATCAATATTTGGGCGAAATTTTTCTTACTTCGCACCAGATATGAAACCCATTCCTTTTTCTCCTCCCCGTATTGATCAAATAACAATTGATGCTGTCACTGAAGTGCTTCGTTCAGGTTGGATAACTACCGGACCGAAGACCCGGGAGCTTGAAAAAAGGATCAATGAATACTGCAGTGCCGGCCGCACGCTTTGCCTGAATTCATGGACGAATGCTGCTGAATTAGTGTTGCGATGGTATGGTGTAGGACCGGGTGATGAAGTGATTATTCCCGCATACACTTATGCCGCAACCGCTAATATTGTTATGCACGTGGGCGCAATACCGGTCATGATCGATATTGAATCCAATGGTTTCAACATCGATCTTTCTTTGATCGAATCTAAAATCACTTCGAAAACCAAAGTCATCATGCCCGTTGACATTGGTGGAATGCCATGCGATTATGACTTTCTGATGAATCTCGTAAAATCTAAAAAAGTGAACGATAGATTCACAGCTGCTCATCCTAATCAACAAAAACTGGGAAGGATTCTGGTGATGGCTGATGCAGCACATAGTTTTGGTGCGACATACAAAAATCGGAAAGTTGGTAATCAGACAGACGTCTTCGGATTTTCTTTTCACGCTGTAAAGAATTTGACGACGGCTGAAGGTGGTGCAGTGACTTTGAACCTTCCGGCTCCTTTTGATAACAATGAAATCTGGACTTCATTAAATATTTCTGCACTACATGGTCAAACAAAGGATGCGCTTTCTAAAACGCAAGCGGGCCAATGGCGTTACGATATTGTTGAAGCCGGTTACAAATGCAATATGACCGATATTCATGCTGCTATCGGTTTGGTGGAAATGGATCGTTACGATGACGACACTCTCGTTAGAAGAAAGAATATTTGCGAAGGCTATAATCTTTTCTTCGGAAACATTCATTCATTTTTGACGCCTGATTTCACAAGTGATTTGGGCGAGAGCTGTTATCATTTATACATGCTTCGGATTCCACATTTAGATGAAGCAAAAAGAGATAGGGTGATAACGATACTTGCGAATGAAGGTATTTCTGTCAATGTTCATTTTCAACCTTTGCCACTTTTAAGTTTCTACAAGAATCTTGGATTCGATATCAAAAATTATCCGAACTCACTGAAAAACTATTCGTGCGAAATTTCACTTCCTGTTTATTACGATCTGAGCGATGAACAAGTACATCTTATTTCAAATGCGGTAGTCAATGCTGTTGAAGGCGTTTCGAAAACATGATGAAAAGACTTTTCGATATCGCCTTTTCATCGTTTCTCATTCTGCTACTGCTTCCCCTTTTCATTTGCATCATCATTATGATCTTGCTTGATAGCAGAGGAGGAGCTTTCTTCGGACAAACACGCGTTGGCATTCATGAAAAACATTTTAAACTTTGGAAATTCAGATCAATGCGACCAAATGCTGAATCCGCCGGGCAACTAACTGTTGGCGCAAGAGATAGTCGAATTACCAAAGTCGGATATGTTTTGAGAAAGTATAAAATGGATGAGTTACCTCAATTATGGAATGTACTGGTCGGAGAAATGAGTCTTGTTGGTCCAAGACCTGAGGTGCCCAGGTATGTGAGTCTGTACAACAAAGAACAGAAACACGTTTTTACTATTAAACCCGGAATCACTGATTATGCTTCACTGCTCTATTTCAGCGAAAGCGAATTACTTGCAAAATCCACCGATCCGGAGAAAGTGTACATTGAAGAAATAATGCCGGCGAAATTGAAATTGAATCTGGAGTATGTGCGTGATCACAACTTCGGAAAGGATTTGAGCATCATCTTCAAGACCATTGCGAGAATTTTTTCGTGAACGGATTTACAATCTAATCGACAATTTTCTCCACGAATACTGCTTTAGCGAATCGCCAAAACAGAACCTGTGTATTGTCTGTCGACTTGCTTGTTGTTGAACGCAATCTTGATGTTCCATGTGAAGACATCATTATGAGTATAATATTGGCCTTCGCGCGTATTGCCCATCCAACCGGTTTCCGGATTGTCTGTTCTGAAAATAATTTCTCCCCAACGGTTGACTACTTCAAACAAATAGGATTTTATTTCTTCTGTCGAACTGAATGATGGAACGAACAAATCGTTGATCCCGTCATTATTTGGTGTGAATGAATTCGGTATATACACGTAGAAAGTATTGTCAATATTCACCATGTGATTTTGCGTTGCAATACATCCAAATTCGTTCATCACTTTTTGCGTTACTGTGAAATTTCCGCCTCTGTCAAAATGATGTGTGGGATTCATTTCGTATGAACCCGAACCGTCGCCAAAATCCCAATAATACTCCGTTGCACCTAAACTTGAATCAGCAAACGCCACATCAAGTTGATAAATAATTTCGCCGTTTGGAGTGAATCCGAATCCTGCAACCGGTACAACAAAAACTTCAATCATGTCGTCGAAAAACTGTTCACTCGTGCATCCGAATGGTGATGTTGCCATCAATTGCACGTCATACATTCCGGGATCCTCAAAATTTATTTCAGGGTTTTGATTGGAACTCAATTGTCCATTGCTGAATGACCATGACCAAACCAAACCGTCGCTGGTTTCATTTTCGAAATTGACTGTCAAAGGTGCACAACCATTGAATTTGTCTGGCATAATATCTATGTCAGGTGTAGGATGCACTGTGTAAAGTTGTTGATCTGTTGCTGTGCAGCCAAGGTCATTGCTTGATACAAGTTGCACATTGTGATTACCTATGCTTGCAAACTGAAGAATGGGAACTGATGCATTTGAGATAAGGGTTCCGTTGTCAAACCACGCGTATGCGGTTGAGCCTTGCGTACTCACATTCACCAATACATTTTCCAATGGTGTGCAACTGGAATAACTACCAAGTGTGAAAGTGCTTACCGGCTGTGGTTGTACTGTAATGATTTGTTCTTCATGACCGGAACATCCAAATTGATTTTGCGCATCAAGCGCAATCAGGTAATCAATAGCACTGAATGTAGTATTCACGAAGTTCTGACAGGCATTTGTGTTGCTTGTGGTAAAGCCATTTCCAAAATTCCAGTTGTAAGTGTTTGTGCCGATAGTTGCGTTGTTCGAACAAACATTGAATGGACTGCAACCTATCGTGTTGTTCAAATTCATGATGGGTTCTGGTTGCGGATGAACCAGGTAAGCCATCGAACCGGAAGCAGGACAGCCGTTTGTGGCAGTTGCAGTGGCGCTTACGTAATACGTATTCCCAACGCCGAATGAATGCTCCACATCCCCGCCATTCGAAACACCATTGTCATCGAAATTCCATTCAATGGTTTGTATCTGTCCTGTTGTTTGTGAATGGAAATGGACGTTCGTATTTGGACAAACGTTCGATTCATCTGCTGTAATGCTTATCGTGGGTGATGGCAGCACTACTATGGTTACTATGCTTGTATCATAGCTGCAACCATCGTTGGCATAGTGCGCTACCGTGTATGTTCCGGCATTTGAATAAATGTGGTTCGGACTCATCAACGTGGATGACCCATTGTCGCCAAATGTGTAACTATAGTTTGTGGCTCCGGTTGTGTAGTTGTTGAATGTCACAAATAACGGAGAACAACCCTCTGTTACTGTCGGTTGCAAATTCATCTCTACAGTATTCGGCAAGACTGTTACAACGGCTTGTGCGCTGTCTGTTCCGCATGTGTTCGAAACAACCAGTGTGATAACAAAATCTTCAGAATTATCTTCTGTAGTATAAACTTTTGGCTGCGGAACAGGATCGTCAGATGTATCTCCATCTCCAAGATCCCAATGATATGTATTTGGATTACCTGCTGATGAATTGGTAAAGACTGTCGTTACAGGAGAACACAAAGACGAAAGATCTGTGCTGAATGAGGCCGCGGGTTGAGGATGTACAAGCACGTTGGATGAGTACGTATTCGATCCGCAAAGATTTGTTGCCGTTAATGTGACGGGATAATTTGTAGTCGAAAGCGCTGTCGTAAAATTCATCGGGGCAGGATTTGCCTGTGTTGAATTTGAACTTCCAAAATTCCAATTGTAATTTACATATCCGCCAGAAGAGGTATTATTGAAACTCACTGTTAGAGGTGAACATCCTTGAACTGCCGAAAGAGCAAAGGAAGCTGCAGGTACACTGACGATTTCAATACTTGAATTCATCACATTCGAACATCCTAAGGAGTTATTGGCAGTAAGGGTAACGTTGTAAATTCCATTTGTAAGATAAGTTGCCTGAGGATTTACTGTAACCGAATTGCTGCTGTTACCCAAACTCCACGAATAATTCACTGCACCTGTTGATGTATTGGTGAAAACAATCGGAGTGTTTGTGCAGCCAGCTGCAGCATGCGTGAATCCTGCAACAGGCATTGCAACTACTGTCAGATTCATGTCATCGGATGTTATGCATCCGTTATTATCTGTTAGCGTCAATACAAAATTGGTTGTCGTAGCAACTGTCGCTGTAGGTTGTGCTGAAGCAGCATTGTTTAAACTGCTTGCATTATTCCATTGGTATGCAAATGGTACACTACTGCTCCCGCTTCCGTTTAATTGTATCGATTGTCCAGCGCAAACTCCTGCATCTGCTCCGGCAGAAACTGTGGGCAGCGCATATACCGTCATTACCATAACATCTGTATTCTGGCATGAGCCTGTACCAATTGTATATGCAAGGTTGAATACTCCGGCTTGAGTTGGCGTGAACTCTCCGGCAGCTGTGAGCATGGATGTTGTTGTCCATGTTCCTCCACTTGTAAGCGGCTGTAAATTCACCGCTGGACTTCCCACACAAACTGAAACGTCGTTACCGGCATTCGCATAAGTCGTTGCTATTACTGTTACTACTTTATCATCACATGCGGAACAATTGAACTCGTTTGTAAAGCAATAATTTAAAGTATAACTGCCCGCAGTTTGCGGATTGAATGAACCTGAAGGTGTAACAAAGGATCCCGACCAAACCCCACCTGAAGGTGAGAATCCTGTGAGCTGTTGTGCTATTCCCTGATCGCAAAAACTGATGTCGGCATCGGCGTCGACAATAGGTATTGGATTGGCTACTAAATCTATTTGATCACTGCCAATGCATCCTTCAGAATCGGTGGCGCTGAAAATTAACGACAAATTATTATTTAATGTAAGTGTTGGATTCGAAATGGATGTATTCGAAACTGACGTAGAATTCCAGCTATATGAAGTAATACTTCCGGAGGCAACTGTTGCAGTTCCATTCAATGAAACAACCGTGCCGGTGCAAACTGAAACATCAGCGCCCGCATTTACTGTAGGTGCAGGACGAACTGTCACCACCAATTGATCGGTAGCCATGCATCCGCCTGACATTGCACTGAATGTCAGCGTATGATCGCCAATTGCTGAAGGATTAAATAAACCACCCGATGTCACAAGCGGTGATCCACTCCAGCTGCCGGCGTTGTTTAGTTGGACTGGTGTAGCAAATTGACAGATTATTTGATCCGGACCCGCATCCAAAGGTCCGGGATTGATGACGGAAACAACCACGATATCTGTAGCGCTACAATTGCTCGAATTTGTAAAGGAATACGAGAGTGAAAATGATCCTAGTGACGTTGGACTAAAGACACCGTTCACATCTACATTCGAACCCGACCATGTTCCACCGATTGGTGAGAATCCGGCCATACCAACGTTTCCACCATTCAAACATGTGGAAATATCATTACCGGCATTTACGACTGGCAATGGATTCACAGTGATCATTACTATATCGCTTGTTGAACATCCTGCTACATCCGTTGCTATTAGCGTATAATTAGTAGTTGAATTGGGAGTGGTTGTTGGGTTAGGAATGGATGAATTACTCACAGAACCAACGCTCCAATTGTATGTTGTAATGGCTCCATTGCTACTGGATACGACTGCGTCGAGTTGTGCTGTTTGACCCACACAAATGCTCTGATCTGCTCCGGCATTGTTGACTGGCAAAGCGAGAACATGCACCAATACCTGATCGGAAGCCATGCATTGTCCTGTCGATGCTGTGTAAGTGAGGTTATAATTTCCTGTCGCACCCGGAGTGAAAACTCCTGCTGAGGTAACCCATATGCTTCCCGTCCATGTTCCTCCAGTTGGCAATTGATATGTCGGGGCATTCAAACACAAGGCAACATCATTTCCTCCATTTACAGTTCCTGGGCCAATTACTGTTACATCGCGTGTGGCTGTTGCGGTGCAATTTGCTCCATTGGTATAAGTGTAAGTCAAAGTGTATGTTCCGGTTCCCGATGGTGTGAAAACTCCGCCGGTATTGACACCAGACCCAGACCATGTGCCGCCTGCCGGTGAAAAGCCTGTCAAAGTTTGAGGGCCGCTATTGCTGCAAAATGTAATATTTGGTCCTGCATTTACAATTGGAATTGCATTGACAGTCACCTGAATATCGTCATTAGCACTGCAATTCGCGGCATCAGTGACTGTAAGAATATAGTTTGTTGTTGAATTAGGTGATGCTGTCGGATTTAGAATTCCTGAATTGCTTAAACCCGCGCCTGTCCAGGTGATTGTGCTAATTGCGCCGTTTACACTGGTTGCAGTTGCATTCAATGCTGTAAATTGACCATTGCAAATGGCAACATTGGAACCTGCATTCACGGTTGGAAGCGAAAGTACTGTCACAACTACATCGTCCGTGACTGTGCATCCCGAACTTGTATTGGTCACTGTTAACGAATAAATACCAACTGTTGAAGGTGTGAACACTCCTCCGGCATTTACATATGTAGAACCGCTCCAAATACCCACATTCGGTAATTGAATTGCCGGCGCATTGCGGCAAATCTCAATATCAGGACCTCCGTTAATAGGAGTGGGAGAGGTAACAGTTACTGTAACTTGTGATGAATTGGAACAATTATTTGAATTCGTGTAGGTATATGTCAGATTGAAATTTCCATTGGTCGTGGCTGTGAAAAGTCCCGATGGATTCACTCCTGGTCCGCTCCATATACCACCCGCGGGACTTCCGCTCAACTGAGTTGTACCTTGTGCCAAGCACATGCTAATGTTGGATCCGGCTGAAACCGCCGGTAACGGATATATAAATACAGTAAGTGCATCGCTTTTCTGACATCCCGTGGCATCAACAGCTGTAACCGTGTATGTTGTTTGAATGGTTGGAGCCACCATTCTGCATTGAGATGGTGGTCCGCTCATCCAGGTATATAAAGTTATCGCACCATTCGGTGAAGTTGCAGTTGCACACAATGGAGAATTCATTCCGGAACAAATAGTTGTGTCCGGTCCAGCATTCACCACCGGTAGTGAGAGTATAGTTACAACTATTTGATCCGTTGCAACACAGCCATTTGCATCTTGTATCGTGAGTGTGTAGGTTGTCGTTGTTGTTGGTGCAAGACTTGTATTGGGAGTAGGGTTGAATGTTGTGCCATTCCAGCTATAGGTTACTGTTCCAGTCGTTCCGGATGTTGCCACTGACGGACCAGGGTTATAGGGTTGACCTTGACATTTCGTGACGTCAGGACCGGCATTTACTGTGCATTGTGAATAACTTTTACACACGGAAAACATGGTAAAAATCATCGACAGCAATACCACAAACCAAGAGTTTATTAGGGATTTCACTACGGCAGTTTAAGTTAGGTGATAAACAGTTTAGGTTCATCGCCTATACGAAAGTAGGGTATTTGAGGTTTCAATTGTTAATAACTTTATGAAATTTTAATGTTGTTGAATATTTGAACTTGTAAACCATAGAGTATCAAGTTATTTTGGCACCTTCAAACCTGTAAATTATTTTGAATTCAATGAAAAAATTGCTACTAGCGATCGGCTTTGTATTTTCGACAGTTATTGGTCAAGCACAAAACGTGCCCTTTGGCTTTCAATCTGCCACAACCTCCATTTTCAATTTGCCAGTGGCTGAACTGGCAACTTTCGACCATCAGATTTTGCTTGCGGAAGACACGCAACGTGAGAAACAAGGCGGCAGATCAAATATTGGAAGAATGATTCCTACAAGTACGAATGAAAACTTATCTGGTACCTGGACAACCTTACCAAACGGAGATCGTTTATGGCAATGGCGTTTCAGATCGGCCGGCGCTAAAGGCGTCAGCGTATATTTTGATGATATCTTCCTTCCTTTGGGCTCCTCTCTTGTGCTTTATCCGGTAGATAAAAGTTATTTTCTAGGTCCATTTACAAATATTCAGTGTAATGACCACGGTCGGTTTATGATTGGTGAGGTGGTTGGTGAAGAGGCTATTCTGGAGTATTATGAACCTGCAGCGGTGGTTGGAAATGTTCGCATTGGAATAAGTGATGTCGGACACTTATATAGATATGTACATAATGTAATGGACGATGAGCGAGGTAGCGAAGCATGCGAAGTAGATGTGAACTGTCCCGAAGGCAGCGATTGGACGAAAGAACGTGATGCTGTTGTTCGACTCACCATTTCTTCTGCCGGATCCATAGGATTTTGTTCAGGATCTTTGGTAAATACTTTGGCCAAAGATTGTAGAAAATACCTCCTCACTGCAATGCATTGTGGAGAAGGTGTAACTGCAAGCGAATGGCTTACTTGCTCGGCTAATTTCAGGTTTCAAAGAAGCTCATGTACATCCGGTTCTGCGCCAAGTTTTTACAATTTAGTTGGAGTGTTTGAACGCGCCAATAGCAACGATGGTGGTGGTCAAACAGGTTCTGATTTTCTCTTGCTTGAGCTGGAAGATGCAATCCCGACTGACTTCAATCCGTTCTTTGCAGGCTGGTCTGCAGAAACCACCACTCCGGTAAGTGGTGTGTGTATTCATCATCCTGCTGGCGATCGCAAGAAAATTTCTACCACTTCAGACGTTGTTTCTGGAACATATAATGCTATCGGCTTCCATTGGCGAGTGAAGTGGATGGCCACTGAAACTAACTGGGGAGTTACAGAAGGCGGATCTTCTGGCTCGCCTTTGTTCAACCAAAATCATCATTTGGTAGGAACGCTTACCGGAGGATTGTCTTTTTGTTCAAATCAAACTGCTGCCGACTATTACGGAAAAATGTCAAAACACTGGACTTCAAATCCGAATTCTGCAACTCAGAAATTAAAAGTTTGGCTGGATCCAAACGACACAGGTTTGTTAAGCATGAACGGGTCATATATGAATGCGGGAGCAGCTTTGCCCTGCGACCCTGCTATTGTCGGAATAAGTGAACCTTTGAAGTTTGATGACATCTTAATCTATCCATCATTAGCGGATCAAACTCTGACTATGTCTACATCGAGATATTCAGACATTGAAGTAGTAAAAGTGTACGACAACTCGGGAAAAATTGTGATCACCGAACGGATGAACATTGCAACGAAAGCATTGAATACACAAAGCCTCCCGGGTGGTATGTATTATGTTACTTTTATTTCGAAAAGTGGTTCTTTTATCACTAAGAAGTTTGCCGTTGCTCATTGATTCGATTGCATAGAAATTCACGATTGAATGTTCGTATCACACGTTCACTTTTGAATTCACTGGTCTTTTTAAATTACATTTGGCAAAAACCGACAATCTATGAAATTCGAAGTAACACATAAAGATAAAGTATCAGTTATAACAACGAAGGTTGAAAAACTGGATGCGATTCATGCACCTGAGTTGAAAAGTGAAATTGTCATGCTCAATAAAGAGGGCATCAAGAACATTGTTATTGATCTCAACGAAACACGCTACATTGATTCTTCCGGCTTAAGCGCTTTGCTTGTTGGCAACAGGCTTTGCCGCGATTCCAACGGTTCTTTTGTGCTTTGTGGTCTTCAAGACAATGTGAAAAAACTAATTGCCATTTCTCAACTGGAATCAGTATTAAAGATTACACCTACACAAAACGAAGCTGTTGATCTTGTATACTTGGAAGAAGTTGAAAGAGATATCTAGATTATATATATGAAGAAAATTATACTCTTTGCGGCTATTCTGGCCGCTTTTCAATACTCATCTTTCTCACAATGTAATCCGTCAGCTCATGATTGGGGAGGTGCAACTTTCGGTGTTTCACCAAATCCAAATAATGGCGAAACTTTTTTGCCGGCGGCTTTGGGTGTTCCATATTCGGATGCGGTTTACATTCTCTGCCCAACAAGCTCTACGGACATAGATCCTACATTGCCGGCCGTGGCCATTGATTCTATTCGTCTGGACAGTATCACGATTTTCAATGGTCTGGTGGATGTTCAACTTTCATCTGTTGGTTTGAACGTTACATGCAATAACAATGGTGATTCTCCAAATCCTTGTATGTTTTATCCTGGTAATGCATATTGTGGAGATATAGCCGGTACGCCAACTGCAGCCGGACAATTCGATGTTAAGATTTTTGTTACGGTCTATTTCACCATTTTCGGTCCGTCATTTCTTCCATATACTTTTGAAGGGTACACACTTGATATATCCGGACCAAATGCTGTTTCAGAATTGAATCAAAATGCATTTACATTATTACAGAATTCTCCCAATCCGGCGGCGAATTTTACCAATGTAAAATTTGAAACAGGAAAGTCTGAGGATGTGACTATTCAAGTGACTAACCTTGTTGGTGGAGTTGCGCTTCAAAAACTCGTTAAGTCGAAGAAAGGTGAAAATGTTGTTCGAATAGATACAAGCAATCTGGAAACCGGCATCTACCTTTATTCAATTCAAACGAACGAGAAAAAACTTACCCGGAAAATGATTGTTCAGCAATAATAGTTTTCTTACCGCATATTTGACCGTCCTGATCTTTAGGACGGTTTTTTTATGACTTTTGAAATTACCATATTGGGCTGTGGCGCTGCTGTTCCAACGGGAAAACACAACCCTACGGCGCAAGTGGTGAACCTTCATGACAAACTTTTCCTAATCGATTGTGGTGAAGGAACCCAGATGCAATTGCGCAAATTCAAAATTCGATTTCAAAGGATTAATCAAGTCTTCATTTCACATCTTCATGGTGATCACTATCTGGGTTTGATGGGTTTTATTTCCAGTATGCATTTGCTCGGAAGGAAAACACCACTGACGATTTTTGGTCCGCCCGACTTAAAAATGATTGTTGAAGTTCAGCTAAAGGCTTCCCAAACTTTTCTCGAGTATAAGATTGAATTTGTTGCAACTACGGATAAGGAAAAAACTTTGATATTCGAAGACAAATCTCTTTTGGTCTATTCATTTCCATTGAAGCATCGCATAGAATGTTGTGGCTTTCTATTCGAAGAAAAAGTGCGAAAACCTAAAATCAAAAGGGAATTTGTAGCGATGTACAACTTGCAGCCAGGTCAAATCATTGAACTCAAACGTGGCAACAATGTGATGCTTGTGAACGGCGTAAAACTAACTCCCGCTGAAGTTTGTACGCCGGCAGACGCAGCTCGTTCTTATGCTTTTTGTTCAGATACTGCACCTTCCGAAAAGGTAATCAATGCCATCCAAAGTGTAACAATGCTCTATCACGAATCCACATTCGTTGAGGAAGAAAAAGCCAGAGCTAAATCAACTTTTCATAGTACTGCGAAACAAGCCGCAGGTGTAGCTGCAAAGGCTGGAGTAGGTTCTTTAATTCTGGGTCATTTCAGTTCGCGATACACGGATGATTTTCAATTCAAAAAAGAAGCGCTTGAAATTTTTCCGAATGTTGAATTGGCTGATGAAGGCAAAACATTCTGCGTTGAATTGTCCAAATAATCATTGCTGAAAGAAGAGCAAGGATCGACCGCTTCAGATCATTTCAACCTGTCTTGCCACTTTTTGTAGAATCTCGAAAACTGTTTCTGCCATTACATTTTCACTATCGAGTGTTGGGTTGATTTCCGTAAATTCAAGACAACAGGTGCGCTCATTCTGCAAAAACTCAAGGATAAGATCCGCTGCTTCACGCTCATTGATTCCTCCTTTGACGGGTGTTCCGGTTCCTCTTGAAATGCTTGGATCCATAGAGTCCACATCGAAACTGATATAGATGCGATCACAATGACTCAAATATTTTAGGAGTTCTCTACATAGTTTAGTGACGCCTGTTTTTCGCAACTCATTTGTCGTAACCACTTTCACTTTATTCTTCTTGATCAGAGATGCTTCCTGTTCTTCAAAGTCACGAAGCGTGATATAGATGAGATCGCGGTATTCGATTTTAGGGGAAATGTCACCAACATTTTTAACCAGTTCCCAATGTTCAATTGTCTCATAGTCGAGATCATTCACTTTCTCTTCTATGTTGTCTTCATTCAACGCTGTAGAAAGCGGCATCCCATGCATATTTCCGCTAGGTGTGGTGTAAGGTGAGTGAAGATCTGCATGTGCATCAATCCAAATAACACCAAGCCTTGACTCAGGGTACGCCATCTTGATGCCCGCTATGGTTCCTCCGGCACTGCTATGATCGCCACTTATCAAAAGCGGGAATCGACCATCGCGCAACGTGTCGCGAACAGCCGCAGCAACACGTTCATATATTTTCAGTACACTTCGGATATTTCTTGCATAACGACTTCCGGGATTGTTGTGCAACGCCTGATTGTCATTAGGTATGATGATGCTTTTATAGTTCTTGAAAAACTTAGAGCGAAAATCCAGTGCCGCAATTTTCACCGCTTCAATGCCAAGGCTGGCGCCGCGTGTACCCGCACCGACTTCACTGGGTACTTCTATCAAGCGTATACTCTTTTCCTTTTTCGTCATAAGCGCGTAAAGATAAGCCCGGCATCAAGCCTTCCATTTTTGAATGAAAGAAATTTATCGTTGTACCTCAAGAGTAATCTGTGCTAAAATGGCCTCGTGTTAGATGTACTTATCGAATCATGAACTTTGTTTAGAAAAATGAATTTTATGCCGATGTAACCGCTTTACTTTGTAAAAAGTTTTGACGAATGATGAGCATTGCTGATATAAACAAAGAGAAATTAGTGGCCATTGAATGGATTCTTAAACAGGACAATCCTCAGCATGTTAAAACAATAAGTAATCTAATTCAAAAAATTGAAAGGGATGCTTTGGAAGCAACTAAAATAGCGGGATATAGACCAAAAGCTCTACCCGTCTTAACTTCCCAACTAAAAGAATCTATTCTGCTTTCTTTGAAGGAAATCGAGAACCAGCAATATATTTCAATCGACCGTTTAGAACAGGAATCCGACCAATGGTAAGTTTTGTCTTCTTTATTGCCTGATACATTCTGACTTTTGAGTGTCCCTTTACGGCATCATCCATCTATGAAAAAAATTACAGCATTCTTCATCGCGGTTTTTATCGCTTCATTATCGTTTTCACAATCACCTTGCGTTGATGGCATGGCTGGTATTTATCCTTGCAGTCATGTGGATCTTCTTGCTTTTATGCCGCTTTCGGATATTGGTTCACCTGCAAACACCAATGATGTATGGGGTTGGGTGAGTCCGGTGAGTGGTAAAGAATATGCGCTTGTGGGTTGCTCAAACGGAACTGCATTCGTTGATATCAGCAATCCGGTCGCTCCTGTATACCTTGGAAAATTGCCAACACACACCGTGAATAGTCTTTGGAGAGATATTGAAACATATAATAATTATTGCTTCATCGGTAGCGAAGCTGCAGGTCACGGACTACAAATTTTTGATCTGATGCTTTTGGATGCGGTAACCACTGCGCCTGTCACCTTTACTGAATCGGCATACTATGGAGGTTTCGGCAAAAGCCACACGATTACGATTAACCCTCAAACAGGATTCTGCTACTGCAGCGGCACCAACACGTTTGAAGGTGGCCTTCACATCGTCGATATTAGCAATCCAATGAATCCGGTTTTGGCAGGGGGTTTTGCTGCTGACGGATATACGCATGATTGCTATGTGTGGTCATACGACGGACCTGATGCTTCTTTTACCGGTAAGGAACTTGTTTTTGCATGTAATGAAGACGAACTCACCGTCGTCGACGTCACTGATAAGACGGATTGCTTTGCCATTGGTTCTTATGATTACGGTGGTTCTGTGACTGTTGGTTACATCCATCAGGGTTGGGTTACAAAAGACAAATCGCATTTTCTGATTGATGATGAATTGGATGAAATGAATCTTGGCAACAACAGCATTCCATACGGAACACGTACGCATATTTTTGATATTGAAAATTTAACTGACGTGCAGTACGTTGGTTTTTATGAAGGAACAAGCACAGCAATTGATCATAATCTTTATGTCAAAGATCAATTTGTATATGAAAGCAATTATAGAAGTGGGGTGAGGGTTTTGGACGCAGTGCACGTTTCTGAAGGGACGCTGCACGAGGTTGGATTTTTTGATTTATTTCCTGCAAACGACTTCGCACAATTCAGCGGAACATGGAGTAATTATCCTTATTTACCAAGCGGTGTTAATTTAGCTACCAGCATGTATAACGGTTTTTTCATTCTTAAACCGACCATTATAGCTTTGAGTCAGAGTACGTGGGATTTGTGCGCAACAAGTGAAATTATTTTCAACGTGCAGGTGAATGGCGATCTTGCTTTTCCATTAAATGTTGGAATTCAGGGCTTGCCCGGAGCAACAGTTGTTGCATCTCAACTGAATGAGCCAGGAATTATATCTGTCACCATCTCTGGCCTGAATACAGTTAGTTCAGGTAACTATTATCCTGATCTTTTGCTGCAAACAAATTTTGGAGAAAATTACGCTGTGCCCTTTGATATTCATGTTGCGAATGGATTGGCCGTTGCGCCGTTGCTTCAGAATGTTCCTGATAATGCTTTCGTTTCGAATACTGCGACATCCACTCTTTTTGAATGGTCGGCAATTGAAACTTCTACTGCCTATCAATTCGAAATTTCGGCGAATGAAGAATTTACTTCCATTATTGAGACACAATCACTTGCGCAGAATTTGTATTTAATGACTTTCACACTGCCCGATGGCGTTTATTTCTGGCGTGTGAAATCTTTGAATGACTGCGGTGAAAGTCCATGGTCAACAACGTTTCAATTCACAGTAACGGTTGTAGGTGTGAATGAAGTTTCGAAACATGATTTGAGAATTTATCCAAATCCCGCGGAAGATTTTTTGAGCATCGCTTCGGATCAGATTATTCGCAATATTTCTGTTTCGGATCTTTCGGGAAGAATAGTGTTCAACAGGCTTTTGCAAAATGGTGTGGCCAGCTATCGACTTGAAACAACTTCTTTGTCGCCTGGAATTTACATGCTCAATGTGGATGGAAAAGTGAAGCGTTTCGCGAAACATTGAGCTTAATAAAGTTGGCCGATTCTATTCCCTAATCCACCCAATCTGCTATAAAGACATTCGTGTCACGCGTTCTACCGTTGTGTCTATTGCTACACCAAGCTACTTTTTTTCCATCGGGTGAAAACATAACGAATGAATCGAATTGTGTGTCATAAGTCACTTGTTCCAATCCTGTTCCATCAATATTGATCATGAAAATATTGAATGGAAATCCCATTGGACTTCTGTGATTACTGCAGAATAAAACACGTTTTCCATCGGGATGAAAATAGGGCGACCAATTAGCATTACCCAGTTTTGTCACTTGCTTCACATTACTTCCATCAGCATCTGCAACGAAAATTTCAAGGTTCAAAGGTTCCACTAAATCTCTTGCGAGCAATTCACGATACTTTTTTATTTCTTCTACAGTATTCGGACGTGAAGCGCGCCATACGATTTTCTTTCCGTCAGCAGAAAAAGCTGCACCACCGTCGTATCCAAGTGTATTGGTTATTTGCTTCAGTCCTGTGCCGTCAATATTCATAGTCCACAAATCGAGATCACCGGATCGCATACTCGTAAACACAATTTTATCACCTTTCGGTGAAACAGTTGATTCAGCATCGTATCCTTTTTCTGTTGTGATTTGTTTGATGATATTGCCGCTGAGATCTGCCTGAAAGATGTCGTACTCTGGATAGATTGGCCAAACGTATCGGCCGCTTTCTTTTACAGGAACAGGTGGGCAACTGTCCATTGCAAGGTGAGTACTCGCATACAATATTGACTTTCCATCAGGCATGAAGAAGCTGCAAGTTGTGCGGCCCTTTCCTGTGGAAATGCGTTTGCGCTTTGTGCTGTCTGCTTCGGTTCTGGTATCAAGTATAAATATCTGATCGCATCCCGCTGTCCAGTTTTTATTGTCACTTTGAAAAATCAATTGATCACCGCTAAAGTTCCAATACGCTTCTGCGTTGTTGCCTCCATAAGTCATTTGGCGAACGTTTTTGAAGTGTGTTTCCTGAGGATATTGAATAGGTTCGCTTTCAGGATTTACAATCGTTACGGCTGTTTCTGTAGTAGCCACCGTCTTTTCTTTTGTATGACATGAAGCGATTAAAATCACAACAGCACTGAATATCACTATTGATTTTTGCATGGCCGCGAAGTTAAAAGTCAGGGCAGGAAATGTCATTGAGATTTGTCATTAATAAGTCAGATAACGCTTCGTTACTTTTGCTGCTAATCAATTTACAATTATGAAATTCCTCAGAATACTTCAAATACTGCTTATCTCAAGCGTTGTCACTTCATCATTCGTTTGCAGTTCGCAGGAAGTTCAAAGTAAACTGACAACCCCGGTAGAGCGAATGCACATGACATTGAGCGTGCTTGCCGATGACGCAATGGAGGGCAGAGCCGTAGGAACCAATGGTGAACTGAAGGCAGGTGCGCTGATTGCAGGAAAATTTGCAGCATTGAATCTGCAACCGAAAGGTGACAGTAGCTGGTTTCAGAAATTCACTTTTGTGCCACACGCTGCGGCGCAAGTGCATCATACCGGTGATAGCGCAGCGATGGGAATGGCTTTGGTAAAAGAGATTTCCGGACGAAATGTAATTTCATTTCTGGATAACAATGCTGCATATACCGTAATCATAGGTGCACACTATGATCATCTTGGAATGGGTGACGAAAATTCTTTGTGGACAGGTGAAAAGGCCATTCACAATGGCGCTGATGACAACGCGAGTGGAGTAGCTGCGTTGGTTGAACTTGCGCAATGGCTTTCTGATAAACCTAAAGGAACAACCAATCATAACTATTTGTTTATCGCTTTCAGCGGTGAAGAGAAGGGACTTTGGGGCAGCAACTATTTTACCAAGAACCCAACTATTGACTTGAGCAATGTGAGCTATATGCTCAACATGGATATGGTTGGAAGATTGAACGCAGAGAAGGCGCTTGCGGTGAATGGCGTTGGGACAAGCCCTGAATGGCTGAAATTTCTTCCGAACATCAAAGTGGATGAGATCAAAATTGTAACAAGCGAAAGTGGAGTAGGGCCAAGCGATCACACGAGTTTCTATTTGATGGATATTCCTGTGCTTCACTTTTTCACCGGACAACATGAGGATTACCACAAGCCGAGCGATGACGTAGAAAAAGTGAATTTCACGGGTTTAGCATCGGTAGTAAAGTTTATGCAACAGGTGATTCTGAAAATGGACAAGACTAATAAAGCTGAATTCACCAAAACAAAAGATGCTACACCATCTTCAGCGGATTTCAAAGTGACATTGGGTGTTGTTCCCGATTATTTGTACTCGGGTAAAGGTCTTCGTATTGATGGTACGAAGGAGGGAAAACCTGCAGCCAAGGCGGGGCTCATCAAAGGTGACGTTGTTATCAAATTGGGTGACTATGACATTGAAGATATTTACGGTTACATGGAAGCGCTCAGTAAATTCGAAAAGGGCCAATCAACCGATTGCGTGGTGGAAAGAGATGGCGTAAGTATCACGATGAAAGTGATCTGGGAATAATTTTCGCGAAGTTTTCGTATAAGATATTCTTATGAAACCATTGCCGCACCGGCAATTCCCAATAATATCGCAACGAACTTCATCCAATTGAATTTATGTCCTTCTTCTCCTTCAAAAAGGATGATGGTCGATACGTGAAGTATAATTCCAATCAAAACACCGGTAACTTTTGGTGTAAGAGTTTCGAGATTGGCCAATCCATTTTCTCCAATAAAATAGTGCGCGAATGCTCCGGCCGGAGCAACCAATGCGAACAAGAACATCCAGATAAAAACACGCATCTTGCTCATTCCTGTGCTAAAAAGCAATGCAGTAAAGACAAGTGTTTCCGTCACTTTGTGAAGGCCGATACCAATCAACAATGAGTCGCGATGATCATGCAAAACATCCGCATGATCGTGCCCGTGAGCATGTGAATGCACATGACCCATTGACGCACCGCCAAAAGGCATCCCTTCTATAAAAGCATGAATCCAGAGAGATGCCATCACCATAAAGAGAAATCGAGTGGCATTGCCGTGCGCGTGTTCTTTATGCGTATGCGCGTGACCGTGTTCAACACCATGAGAAAAGAAATCGAGAACGACCTGTAACATGAATCCTCCAAGGACATACCATCCGGCATTGGCAATTCCGGAAGCGAATAGCTCCGGAAAAAGATGAAGCAAGGTCAAACCAAGGAGATAAGCTGCACTGAATGCGAGAAGCAATTTCAATCCCTTGCTTGTCTGCTTATGCGTCAACACGAAAATTCCACCACCGGCCATGGCGGCTATAAATAGAATGAACGCGTAAAATATCGGTGGGTGATTCATGAATTGCGTGCAATAATAATCATGCGATCGGAAATTGTGGGTTCAAATTCTTCAAGTGTGTAACTACCAAACACTTCAATGAATTCTAATCCCGACTTTTCAAGCATCGAACAAATCTCGTCAAACATTAAAAGTTGAACGTGCTCTTCGAATACCAAAGTCTTTGCACCATCTATCACAGTGATTTCCTTTACTATCTGATTGTCCGCAATTTTCTTGTTCACATCAAAAACGACATCGCCGCAAGAATGACGAATGGTAGGGCAGAATTGACGTATGACAGATTCAGAGTTGAAATAGTCCAGAACGAAAAGTCCATCTGGCAGAAGATGTTCTTTAATTCTGTCAAGAACAAGTTGATTTTGTCCTGCATCATTGAAATAACCGAAGCTCGTGAAAAGATTAAATATGCAATCAAACTTGTCTTCGATTTGAAAATGTCGCATATCCTGCACCTGAAAATGAAGTCCTGTTGATTCTGCTTTCTTGGCCAACTCAATACTTTGATTTGAAAGATCTACACCCATCACTTTGTAGCCCTTCGAGTGCAGGTAAATGGAGTGTCGCCCTTTACCACAAGCGAGATCGAGAAGCATAGCATCTTGTGGTAAATGATATTTCGATAACAATGAATCAAGAAATAGTTGCGCCTCCGATTCATCCCTATGTCTGTACAGCATGTGGTAATAAGGAGAGTCGAACCAACTCCTGAACCATTCACACTTTTCTATTTCATTTTGACTATCCATGCTTTTGCAAGAGAAGGCGAAGATATAAACGGTACTATCGTTAAAACTTAAACGCAGATCAATGAAAAACATGGTGATTCCGTTCGCATTCTTGCACAGTAAAGAATTACTTGTTAAAAGTCAATCAAATGGAAGAGATTAAACTAACGCCAACACCAAAGACACCATCAGTGCATTTTAATGGTAGTGGACACCTGGAACTCAAAGGAAGATCGATACCGGAAAATTCACTTGAATTTTACAAACCACTAATTGATTGGTTGGATAGATATTCTCAGGCAAGCGCTGAAGAGACCAACGTCCACGTTCAACTTGAATATTTTAATACGAGCAGCAGCAAGTGCTTACTTGATTTTTTCAAGCGTCTTGAAGGACTGGGAAATAAAGTGACTATTCATTGGTACTACGAACAGGACGATGAGGATATGCTTGAGGCTGGCGAGGATTATGAAGCCATCATCAATGTGCCTTTCAAGATGATTGAAGTGGAAGAATTGAAATAATTCTGTTCAGGATTCACTTGTTTTTCTTTTTGTAAAAAAACTGAAAAGTTTCGCTACAGCATTTTCAAGCCCATCCAGGCCTTTTTTCATTCCATCGTAGAACAGTATTACACCAAGTAACAAAGTCATTAACCATATGACAAATAGGTTGGCCGATAGCGTAGTGATTTGCTTACCGAAAAATGTTTTCGATGGTGCATAAAAGTGCGCATTGAAGAATCCGCCATTCGGAGTTAGAAAAACAGGATTGTGTTTTTGAACCAATCTTTCTTCGTCCTCAACAATTTTTTTAAGATCATTCTTGTTCGTCACAAAGTCTTCTAGGCTCTCGTTGAAGCAGTCATCCTGAAGTTTCAAAAATGCCTTTCTGCTTTCGGGTGTTGATGTGAGTTCGGCAATTTTACTCTCCCTTTTTTGATTTACTTCATTATAGTTCGTGATATAATATTGGTCGAGATCGTTCAGTGCAACATCCACTTGATTGAGTACATCTTCGTTGACCAGACCGGGCTTGAGGAGCTCAATTCCATTAATGTTCAAGTCAGGAATTTTTGTTATTTCTCTTTCCAGTTCATTGCTCAATACGCTAAGATTGTATTTCAATTGCGGGCTTGCTTGGTCATCAAGCAGCATCTGTCTTGCATCAGAGCTCTTGGTTTTTAATTCTTTTACCCAATAGTCTTTTTTCCAACTGTAGTATTTTCGGTCGCGATCAAATTCGTAGAATTGTTTTTCGAAATCATTATTTCGGAATTGATAAACAGCCATGGCTTCATAGGCCCATCGCGATATCATCACGTTTCCAATCCATGGTACACGACTCTGACTTGCTATTCCCGGATAAAGACGATCGAACCTTACTATGACACCACTGAAGAGTAATTGTGGAATAATCAGAATAGGGATGATGATGTAAATAACCTTAGCACTGTTGAAGCTCGCTGAAATATTTAAACCGAGAACATTTGCAAAACAACTTGTGCTAAAAAGTACAATCCAGAATGGAATGAACATCCCACTTATCTCCAACACGGTATTTCCTACGAGCGTATAGCAGAAAGTCTGGACCAACGAAATGAAAAACATGATACCAATCTTTGAATTGATATAACTGAATCTGTTCAGATTCAAATATTTCTCCCGTTTCAAAATCTTCTGATCCTTAATGATTTCCTCAGCACTCACCGTTAATCCTAGGAAGATGGCAACGACTACAGAGATAAAAAGATATTGTGGGAAATTGAGATTCTCGCGGAAAGTATAGAGTTGTTCTCCTCCTCTCGCAGTTGGATAATACTTGATGAATAATGCAAGTACCAAAGCAAGAACCGGTGCCTCCAGAAAATTGATGAGCATGTATTGCGTATTCGCAAGTTTGCTCAGCACATCTCTGATAACGAAAACTTTGAACTGACTGAATGAACCGGGAAGACTAAAAGAACTCCTCGGTGTATCCATTGGTTTTTCTTTTCCCGAAAGATGATTGCCAATAATTACGTTGAAGAAATTATTCCACTCTTTTGGCGCAACTTTTCTGTATTCAGTTTCATTGCCGTATTCGTCAACAACCTTCGCTTCTATGATATTGAAGATCTGCTCAGGGTTTACATTACCGCATTGAGCACATTCGCTTTCTGTGAGATTTACCTGATTGGCAAGTCGCTTGAAATAAATAATACTTTCAACAGGATTGCCGTAATAGATTGGGTAGCCACCATTATCCAGAATGAAAAGTTTATCGAGCATTTTGAAAATATCACTGCTCGGCTGGTGAATGACAACGAAAATCAACTTGCCGCGAAGCGTCAACTCCTTTAGCAAGTCCATGATGTTTTCCGAATCACGGCTCGATAGTCCACTGGTAGGCTCATCCACGAAAAGTACGGAAGGCTCACGAATGAGTTCAAGCGCTATGTTCAAACGCTTTCTTTGACCGCCGCTGATGGTTTTATCAAGCACACTTCCTACGCGTAAATCTTTGCAATCGTACAACCCAATTGACTGCAATGTGCGCACAACTGCCGCTACAATTTCTTCATCTGTCATTTCCGAAAAACAGAGTCGGGCATTGTAGTATAGATTCTGAAAAACAGTGAGCTCTTCAATCAGTAGATCGTCCTGTGCAACATAACCTAGAACACCTTCAATTTTATTTTTCTCGCGATGAATATCTATGCCATTGATTTTGATCGATCCGAATGTCGGGGTGTAGTTTCCGTTTAGAATATTCAAACAAGTACTTTTTCCGGCTCCACTGCCTCCCATAATTCCCACGAGATTGCCGCTTTCTTCTACAATATTGAATTGGTGAAGCGCCTGCTTTTGTGTTCCTGGGAAATAGTACGAAACATTCTCAGCTCGATAGACAATCGTTTGAGCTTGATTATTGTCTAGATATCGGTGAAGTATATCGCTGTAAAAAACAGGATGAATCTTGCTGCCTCTGATGTTGGCACCCTGACTAAAAACATAGGTTCGTCTCGGAATGATGTTTTGACTATTCAAGTACAATTCATCAGGACCGAAATAGCGCACAAAGAATAAATTTTCGGCTTCGATACGGAGGAAAACCAATCTTCCTTTTAAATGATCAATTACATGTGATCTCGACCAACCGGCATGCATCGTTCGATCTGATGATGCTACAAGAAATTTCTGATTTTCTATTGTCTCATTTTCATCACTTTCTACAAGTATTCTTATTTGTTGGAATACTTCAGTATCAATATTAAATGCATCCGATACGGTTTGTATGAACTCCAACTCTTGCTGACTTCTTTCACTGAATTCACGCATGAATTCTAAAAGACGAACGACAACGAAGAATTTTTCCTTTTGCTGAAGCTCTTCATTGATCTGATCGCAAATTCGGAGCACTTTCACAGAAGCCATAGAAGTACGCTTCTCAGATTGCTTACCCTTGTGAAATTTCTCGGCAAAATCTTCATATACCTGAAGGTATTTGCTGACCATTTCCTTATTCAATTGCTGTCGCAAAAAGACGGCAACGATCTCTCTGCCGGGATTTTTTCCCGATCCGGAGATAATTGCAAATAATTGCATTAAAGCACGAAGTATTCCTGCACTCATAGTTTTCTATTGCGCAGAATATTTCACTCAGTAAGAAAGCATTCGCCCCAGTTGGAGCTTCCGTTAGTCAGAATTATTTTCTGAATCCAATTACTATCACTGCACAACCGGAATCACTTTTGTTGTTATCCAGCGTCGACTCGATTGTCACCGACAATGTGTTTTCTACAAAAAAGTCCCAGTATGCCGCTGTATTATAGTCGGCATTGCTGAAAAGAATATTTTTATCTACATCAACAATTTTAAATATCAGATTGTTATCGGAAGATCCGCTGCAAGCCGCTATTCTATATGTGGTGCCTTTAAAAAAGGTGGTTTGAAACTCTGCTACATCATCGCCACTCAACAGAGCTCGATACGTTTGACCATCACTGATGTATTGGCTTGTGATATGTCTCTGGCAAAAATCAGCGAGGCTATCACATTGCCCTTGCGCGAATTTTCCTGCTGCAAGCAAAATGATCATCATGAAAATATTTTTTATGTATCTCATATTATTCGATAATGGCATTTCGTACAATTTCTACAAGATCTGCAATCTCTTTCATTTCGTCTATATCAATTTTGACACTACTCTGACTCCTCAAATAGGTAATCTTTTCACGTTGATCATTGATGGGTTGGCGATAGTTGTAACTGCTTTCAAGTTTTTTGAGCGCCTCGCATAAATTCTTTAGATTCAACTTCACTGCAGAAAATGCAGGATCATCCAGTTTCGTAGCAAGGTTCATGATGCTTTCAGCAGAATATTTTTGTTCGCCAAGCCGCTTGCGCAATTCTTCGTTGTCCTTTCCTGCGTCAGCTGCGAGATGCAAGGATTCTACCCAACCACCAATCAAAACATAACTTCCAATACTTGGCCTTTGATTGTTCTTCAAATAACGATCTGCAAGTCTGAAGAATTCAGTGTTTAATGCAAGAATTGAATCCCTGTTGTTGAGATTACTGGCAAGCTTTGTTACAACACGTTTGTCAATGTTGCCCAGGATATTTAAATCCGAAGAAATATTGGCGAGAGCATCGAAATAATCATTGTTGATCTGACCCAGATTGTAGTTGGCGATGTAGGCTAAATCAGCTCCATATATGCCTAAATTCATGGCTTTCTTCGCTTCATTCAAATACTTGCTCTTGCTTTCGATTGGGTTGACCAATTCCTTTTTGTACGGAATGTTATTCTTCTGAAGGAGATTGGCAATTTGAACTGGAGACGGTACTGATATCAATTCACCTTCATACCTCATTGCTCCGGAAGTGGACACGCCAATAGAATCCATCGCTGGTGGCTTGTCTTTTTGTACTGCAACTTCCTGACATGACGGAAAAAGCATGCCTAAACAGGCGAGCAGCACCGAGCAGTAAATGAGTTTGTAATTGATTTTCATAAGGGTGGATAAAAACTAAATCAAATAATCAAACCTTTATACCGTAAAATAAGAGTCCAAGGTTTCCATTTCACGACAAAGAAAAATAATTTTCTACTGTAATTAGCGATTGTTCTGATTTTTCTGAAAACTTCTCTTGAATATGATAAGGGCAATAAATTGCTGCAAAATGCATTTAGGCGTTTGTAATCCTCATATTTGCAGCCTCTTCTAAAGTATGAAATCAGTTTTTCCTTTTGCAATTCTTCTACTAGTCGCTGCTGCAGTTTCACTTACGCAGTGCCGCAAAGAAAAGTTCACAACAGATGGTTCCGCTATGCTGGAATTTTCGAGAGACACTATTTTGTTTGATACGGTCTTCACAACTGTAGGAAGCACTACTCAATATCTTAAAGTGCGCAATAAGCATAATGAGAGCATTCGTATTTCCAATATTGCCCTCGAAGGCGGATCAGGCTCTCAGTATCGCATCAATGTAGATGGTATTAATGGTGCTTCTCATAATGATGTGGAGATTCTGCCCAACGATAGTATTCACATTTTTGTTGAAGTCACTATAGATCCGGGAAATCAAAATCTTCCATTCGTTGTCGAAGACAATATTCGTTTTTTAACCAACGGCAATACGCAACGTGTTCTTTTGCAGGCCTGGGGACAAGACGCCCACTTTCACGGAGGCCTCAATTCATGTGGTGATCCATTCTCCGAAATATTGACGATTGACGAGGCTTGGGGAAATGATAAACCACATGTTGTGTATGGTATCATCGCAATTGACGAAGGACACACACTTACCATAAATGCCGGAACTCAGGTCTATTGCCATGGTAAGTCCGGTATTTATGCATACAAAAGCAATATCAGGATACTTGGTGATCTTAATAACGAAGTAGTGTTTCAAGGTGATCGCCTTGAAACTGCTTATGCTGATATTCCCGGTCAATGGGGTATTCAGTTGGATTGTCCAATTGAAACCGGCGTGGGTCCATCAATCGCAAGTATTATTCGCGGTGGTATATGGATATTTCAAAGCCCAGCATCGCTCATTCAATACGCTATTATCAAGAATGGAAACATGGGAATTCAAGTGGATACCACCGGAGTTGATTACGCTTCAGGTTTGTTTTCCGTGAGAATTGAAAATACGAAAATCCTCAACATGGCCGGCATCGGGCTTTGGGGACAAGGCGGAAGTATTAGTGGGAAAAATCTCCTTGTCGGAAATTGTGGTCAAAGCTGCGCATACTTGAGTCTCGGTGGGAAGTACCAGATGGACAATTGCACTTTTGCCAACTATTGGGGCGACAACAGTCGCACTTCTCCGGCTTTTGCATTGAACAATTATTACGAAGATGTTGATCAGAACATTATCGTCAGACCTTTGATTAATTGCTCTTTTAATAATTGTATCATGTATGGCAACAATGCATTTCTTGCCAACTTCAATGAGTTTGTTGTTGACGTAGATGCATCAATTACCAATGAATATATTTTTCGATATTGTCTCGTAGATACGGATACAAATGTCGAAAACGATGCTAACTATTTAGACATGTCAAATCAGCAGGCTCCACAATTGTGTAGCCCTGCAAACGGCAATTTTCAGATTTCAGTACTGAGCTCTTTAATGACCGGAAGCGTGCAAAACACCAATTTTTTACCAGCCGATATTAGCGGACTTTCGTGGTCTCCAATGATGAAAGGGTGTTATAATTTTCGATCGAATCAGTCGGATCCTTGCGAATGAAAACAGATCAATTCATTGATGAGCTAAAGGAAAAGCTTTCGGCTCGCAATTTTGAATCGCCAAGAGAAAATGCTCTTCTCGGATATCCGCGATCTTCAGCTTATGCCGCACGACAGATGCATCCTCCGGTAAAAGAAAGCGCTGTCCTCATGCCTTTGTTTTTAAGAAAGAATGAATGGTACACGGTATTTATGCAGAGGCCGGATGGAGCGGGAGTACACAGCAATCAAATCAGTTTTCCGGGTGGAAAAATTGAAGAAGGTGAAGATGCATTGCAAGCTGCCATCCGTGAAACATTTGAAGAAGTAGGAGTGAAGGAAAGCGAGTTGAATATCATCGGTAGATTATCAGAACTCTATATCCCTCCAAGTCATTTTGTGGTTCAACCTTTCATTGGTGTGATGAATCCGGATCCTCTATTCATTCCAAATGAAGCAGAAGTGCAATCACTCATTGAATTTCCTGTGCAAGCTTTTCTGCAACATTCCATCGTCCTTGAGAAGGAAATTTTCATTCCTGCATTCAATAAAAATATCGTTGCCAAATATTTCGATGTCAATGGCAATACACTTTGGGGAGCTACCGCTATGATGATACAGGAATTCAGATCGCTGTTTTCTTTTGAGTCATAGGCTTGCATTTTACATCGTCAGACAAAAGATTTATTCAGAAATTTGAACGTGATACTATTTCGCATGTATTACCACTTGAATTCACTTTCTTTGAACTTGAAATGAAAAAACTCAAATTTTTCGCAACGTTATTTTCTCTGCTGCTGATGGACATCGGTCTTTCTGCACAAACGACATCACCGACTGGACCTGCTACTGTTAGGCGAGAAGTATCATCTATTGATGTGGAGCAACTTTCTTCCATAGAGTATAAGAATTCGGCTGCCAGATGGAATGATGAACTGTCGCGCGATGTTAGCAACGAATCTGCGTGGATCAATCTTTACAAAGCGAGCAGATATGAAGGGTATTCGTCACATTCAAGAAAGCTCTCCAAGGAAAAACAACTGGAATTGGATGCTATTATTTCGAAAATGAATTCGGCAGTGCCTGCTTCCTTCGCGTTACATTATGCTAAATATCTCAATGCAAGTAAGACGGATGAATCATTTGCTGAATTGAAAGAAGCGTATAAAATCAAGCCATTGGAAACGGAACTGCTCGATGACATGCTTTGTGATGCCGTTATTAATAAAGATAATGCGGCTACTAAACAGTTTGCGGAATTGCTTTCAAAAAGTAATCTATACAATGCTGCGGAAGTGGAATACAACCGAAACGTGCTGAATAGTATCGAACAAAAAGGAATTCTTATAACAAACGGCAATGTGGATACTTATCCTCTTATCATGATGCAGCAATTGCAAGGGTACCGCACCGACGTCGGAATCGTTTGCGTTGAATGGCTCAATAGCAAAAAGTATCAGGAGGAAGTAAAGAAACTGCTCGACATTAAGCAAAGCAGCAGCTTGTCCATGGATCAATTGCTGACAGCTAAATCTTTAAGACCTGTTTACGTTGCGCTTACCATGCCTCCGGATTTTATTCAGAAGAACAGCAATAAGCTTTTCTGCACAGGTTTGGCTATGAAGTACAGCAAGTCGAAACTGGAGAATCTTGAATCGCTGGCTTACAACTGGGAGTCGCTTTTTGTAAAATCAAGAATGAACGATGCAGAGCAAATCAACCGCAATTATCTATTCCCGGTTTTGATGCTGAAGGAATATTATAGCCGAACGGGCAATGCTGAAGGGGAGATGGAGTTGCAACAACTCAGCTTGCAAATGGCGCAGCGTTTCAAAGTGGAGAAACAAGTAAAAAAACACCTCGACTGACGTATGGCATTGTACAAACATCCATACGAGCGCGAACATGATGAGCAGTTGATGCAGCTTGTTGCGCTGCGCGATTCAAAAGCTTTTGAGGTGCTTTACGATCGTTACTCAAAGTTGATGTTCAATTATTTCTTGAGAATGCTCTGGAAAGATCGCGAAAAAGCTAATGACTTTACTCAGGATTTATTTACAAAGCTTGTTCAGAAGCCACATCTCTACGACATTTCCAGACCATTCAAAACTTGGCTTTACAGCATTGCCCACAACATGTGCAAAAACGAATATGCGAAAAGTGACGTGCGTAAGGTTGCACATGCAGAGCTGAGAAGAGACGACACTGCTACGTTGGGTATAGAATCGCAAAAGGCTATGGATCGCGGCAAATTCATGGAGAAGTTGAGTGAAGCGCTTGCCGGACTTGATGAGTTTAAAAGGCAAACTTTCGAATTGCGATTTACGCAAGAATTAAGCATTATTGAAATTAGTGAAATCATGCAAGTGAGCGAAGGAACGGTTAAATCAAGACTGTTTTATTTACTCAAAGAGCTGAATAAAAAATTAAAAGTGTTTGAAGGCATTGCCATATGGCTCAGTGCTTTTTTCTATTTTATTAATTGAACGAAAATGAAAACGGATCATACATACGACCCAGAAGACATTGAATCGTTGTTGATGCACAAACAATTCAATGAACTTTTCGAAGAGGAAAGGAACTTTATTCTTCAGCATGTGGAGAACGAGGAGGAATACGAAAGCTTGCGCAAGACTTTATATGAATTGCACAATGTTGCATTCGATGAAGAACTTCTCGAGCCGGATCCTTCCGTTAAAGCGGCCATTATGAGGGAGTTTGCTACCGAGAAAAGAGGAGGCTTCATGGTTTGGTTGAATTCGTTATTCACTTTTCCT
>JAYTOA010000105.1:0-32986 GCA_043748015.1 Flavobacteriales bacterium | reverse complement strand
TGGGCTGTCGGAACCGGTCAAAATTCATACTCTGAAAATTATAGCCATTAAATTTGTTTTTTGACACAGTACATTCCGAAACGAAGTGAGGAATCTCCCTTGCTAAACGATTACCCGACGCCGATCAGTGAATTTTACTTGACTTGAATATTTTCCGAAACGAAGTGAGGAAACTTCCATGCTACACATTTACCCGACGCTTAATCGTGAATCTTATTTGACTTGATTTTTTTCCGAATCGAAGTGAGGAATCTCTTGCTACACATTTACCCGACGCTTAATCTTGAATCTTATTTGACTTGATTTTTTTCCGAATCGAAGTGAGGAAGAAATCTCGATAGGAATAAACGTAAAAAGCGCTGCTTAATCCGGGGTATGGGAGATTCCTCACTTCGTTTCGGAATGACAGTGCGCACGTGAAATTGGGGGAACAATGAGGCGCTGCGCGCCTCATTGTTCCCCCTTTCGCAAATTACAACTGAAGGCCTTTGCGTACCTCTGCACATCTGCTAATCTCTGCGTCCAAAAAAAGAAGAGAACAACTGAATGTTTGCAAAAAGGGTTAAGCGTTTCTTCCGATACAATTCAAATCTTCAAAGGCTTGCTTTAATCGGGTGACGAAAGTCTTTTCTCCTTCGCGTAACCAGACGCGCGGGTCGTAGAATTTTTTATTGGGCTTGTCGGCACCATCGGGATTGCCGATCTGCGACATGAGATAATCTTTTTTACCCAGAACGTAATCCCGCACTCCTGCGAGATATGCGTACTGCATGTCGGTATCGATATTCATCTTGATAGCACCATAACTTATTGCCTCACGAATTTCTTCTTGTGTGCTTCCACTTCCGCCATGAAAAACAAAATGTATGGGCTGCGATTTTGTGTTGAATTTTTTCTGTACGAAGTCCTGAGAATTTTTCAAAATGACAGGTTGTAATTTCACGTTGCCGGGTTTGTATACACCGTGCACATTTCCAAATGCCGCAGCTATCGTAAAACGATTTGAAATTTTGAGCATGTGCTCGTACGTGTAAGCAACATCTTCAGGTTGCGTGTATAATTTTGAACTATCAACATTACTATTGTCAACGCCATCTTCTTCTCCCCCTGTCACACCCAACTCCACCTCGAGTGTGATGCCCAGGTGATTCATGCGTTCAAAATATTTGCACGAGATTTCTATATTTTCTTCCAGTGGTTCTTCACTCAAATCCAACATGTGCGAAGAGAAAAGTGAACGTCCTGTTTTCTCGAAATGCTTCTCACCATGATCCAACATTCCATCCATCCACGCGATGATATTCTTCGCGCAATGATCTGTGTGAACTATAACAGGAACACCGTATTCTTTTGCTACCATGTGGATGTGTTGTGCGCCACTCACTGATCCAATAATGGATGCTTGTTGCGCATCATTCTTCAATCCTTTGCCGGCATAGAATGCTCCTCCTCCATTGCTGAATTGAATGATGACGGGCGAGTTCAATTCACGCGCAGTTTCCAGCACAGCATTGACACTGTTGGTGCCAATCACATTCACTGCAGGAAGTGCATATTGATTTTCTAACGCGTGATTGAAAACTTCGGTGACCTCATCACCTACTAAAACTCCGGGGCGAAAACGCATGGTTGAATAATTTTTTGCGAATGTAAGAAAGTAAAAGTGCAGAGTTCAAGAGTTCAGAGTTCGGATGCCGGGCAACACTGTGAAATTAAGATTGGGTGATTGAGAGATTTTCTAAACGTTGAGCTTGGAAATAATGCTTCGCTTTTTCATTTGATGAGTTTGAAAATGCGGTCGTCTATGGTAAGGAAGTAAGTGCCTGACGGCAGTGTTTGGGTCGTGAAAAGATGCGAAGCGGTTTGACTTCTTCCGGTATAGATAATTCTTCCGATCGCGTCACACAATTGAAATGAAAATGGTTTGGTGGAGGTTACTGAAATCAATTCATTGAATGGATTGGGGAAGACGTTCGAAGCATTTGTGAGATCATTCACGTTCAATTCGAGAATGAAAATTTCATCGACGATTTGACAACCCAATGCGTCGGTAATGTTGCATTGATAGATTCCGGAATTCAACATGGATATGTCAGATGTCATTGCATCATTGCTCCATAAAAAAGAATAAGGTGAAGTCCCGCCGGAGATATTCAAAACAATGGAAGCATCACCACCAAAAATTTGTTGTTGAACGATTGCATCAATAAATAACTCAGGATTTTCTGAAACGATAAATGATGTAGAAGCGACACAATTCAAATCGTCAACTGCAGTAACTACATACGATCCGGCACCAAGATTTTCAGGATCTGCATTGTTCCAGTTGAATAGATAACCTGCGCCCGTGCCGCCCATGGCATTGTACTCCACCGAGACTGTTTCACCATAACAAACAACCGGAACATTGACAAGAATCTGTAACGCATCAAGCTCTTGAATAAACACATTTTGTGTGAGTGTGCATCCATGATTGTCTTCAATAGTTACGTCATAATTTCCTGCGAAAAGCATTTCAGGATTTGCAGTATTCCAGTCAATCGAATATGGAATGCTGCCACCATGCAACACGTAATCTGCAACGACACTCTCGCCATTGCAAACTGCATCCGAAAGCCATTGTAATTCTATCGGCTCTGTTTGCGGCATCACAACGGATGCATTGAAAACACATCCATTGACATATTGTAAAATGTATGGGTATGTTCCGCTTCCTACATCAAATAAATCTTCAGGCGATCCATCTATCCACATAAAAGAATTGATCACGGAAGAATCAATAGTCACATCAATATTTCCATCCACAGAGCCAAAACACGAAGGCGAAAGAATTTCCACATTAGGTAACAAAGGAGTGAATTCATTCACCTCCACGTTATATGTCGACATCAACCCAAGTTCATTCAAAGCCTCTTGCGAATAAAATCCCGCTTCATTTACAACGATGGATGATGCAAATTCGCCAGTGCTCCACAAACCAGGGCGGGCGGGAGATGCGTGAAGTGTCAATGAAAAATCGGGACACAAAATTGCATGATCGATGTCTGAGTTTTTCGAAAACGTTTCGCCTTCTATGAATGCATAAAATTGATTTGTTGCCAGGTTATAAAATCTGTCAACCCATCCACTTGGCCAACGCACATAAATGGAATCTGCGACTTCATTTTCACCACAACCGAATAACATGTATTGAGAATTCTGTGTAAGAAAACCTTCGCCGCATTGCACTTGTTTCATCAATGTGGTTCCATTGAGAAAAACCTGAACAGTGGTTCCGATAGCGTCACGATTACTCACGGAACCGGTCAATCCAAACTTGATATAATTGCCACCAACACCATCATTGTGCCATAACGAAAGACTTGCCGGCCACACATTGGTTACCGCAATATCCGCGAAGCCATCATTATCAACATCCATCACTCCGGCTGAATAACTGCGGATATCATCGAACTGGAAACAACCTAAACTGTCGAATGCAAAAGTTCCATTTTCCTGACGCATGTAAAAATAATTTTGCATTCCATCGTAGTAACTCACGGTAGCAACGTAAATGTCATCAAAGGTGTTGTTGCTGTGATCAATCCATTGTGCTCCCCAGCAAACAGTTCCCGGAATAGTGAGTCCCAGTTGCGGAGCGACATCAGTAAAAACGCCTTCATTGTTTTGCATCACCAAACTTCCAGATTCCGTGTTTGGAATAAAATAATCAAAGTCGCCATCGCGATCGTAATCACTCCACGAAATTCCCATGGCATCGACCGAAATACCAGCACCTGATTCAAAGCTGATGTCGGTGAAAGTTCCATCACCATTATTGCGATACAACGCATTGATCATTTCGCGATCATTCATCACGAAAAGATCGACGTCGTTGTCGAGATCATAATCAAACAAGGAAGATTGAAAAGTTGCTTTCACGCCGTTGTTCACGCCGAGTTCTGTTGCCACTTCAGTAAATGATTCACCACCGTTATTGTGCAAAAGCCAATTTGTATTTTCTCCCAGTTGTTGATACACACAGATATACACATCCGGATATCCGTCGTTGTCATAATCTCCCCAAGAAAATCCATAACAAGGTGCTTCATAAGAAGGATACGAAATGGTATTGCTCAAATCTGTAAAAGTCAGATTGCCATCATTGCGAAGAAGCACGCAATAGGAATTGTGCCGCGAAGCAAAAAAATCTGCATCACCGTCATTGTCGTAATCTATCCATGAAACTTGTCGGAAGTTTCCGGTTAGCGCATTGAATAAATTGATCTCCTGAAATACTCCTGAATTGTTGATCAACGTTCTCACACCTTCGCCACCTGTTGCAAATGTGAGATCGTCCCATCCATCTTTGTTGAAATCATAAGTGCTTACTCCGCTTTGGTTGCCATTGGTTCCAGCCGATACGATATTATGTAATGCGGCGATATTCGAGAATTGCCCGAAGCAATGATCAGTACATGCAATCGTCAAATACAATGCAGCACCAATAGGCCAAAATCTCGTTCTCGCAAAAAATAAAAAGTTGAAGCGCAATCCCACTTTAGAGAATTGTTTATCGAAAAGGCACAAAAAATATAGAAAATAAAACAGCATTACACAGTCCTCACATGGAGGTAAGTATTGGTTAGTTAACTCGCAGCAGACTGCGACAATTACGTTAAGGCAGAACGAATAAAGTGATAATTTCCCTCCATCAAATTAATTTAACATTAATCTTTTGCGACTGGATTTGAATCCGTAGGCAATCCAAAAAGCAATTGACTTCAAAAATAAAATTGGATGATAGATTTAAATTGCATGGTCAAGAAAACACAAAGACCTCAATCGCGGATTTGCTATTTGATAATTTTAAAGGATGAACCGTTACAACGTACAATGTAAAATCCATGTTCAAAATGATCTGTTGCCATTGAGTGATTCAATGCGATTACAGGTGATACATAAACGACTCTTCCGGCAGCGTCAATGACACAGATTTCAGATGGTATGAATGAAGTGACATTCAAAACATTCGAAAAAGGAATTGGAAAAACATTGAATGACCTTGTTGACTGATGAATGGACAAATTAACCATGATTGCGTCAAGTGATAGAATACATCCATCGGCATCTGTTATTACACATGCATAAATACCCTTGCTTACCATTGTCAATTGCTGATCAGTCGAGCCATCACTCCACAGAAAAGAATAAGGAGGCGCTCCTCCGGTTACGTTCAGAATAATGCTGCCATCATTGACATCGCTAACAGCATTGACTATTACTTCTGCTACCAACTGATCATTTTCCGTGATGATAAAATTGAAATTCGCAGCGCAATTATTTTCATCAGTGATCGTCATAGAATAATTACCGGCGAAGAGCATGGCAGGGAAAATTTCTTTCCAACTCGTGTGGTAAATTCCTGTTCCTCCGGTGATGGTAAGTTCTGTAAGAGTGGACTCACCAAAACATGCGTTGCTTGCAGTAAAATTTGCGTTGATTGGATCGGGTGCAAACAAAGAAACTGCAGCCGACTGAATACAATTATTGGTATCGATGATGTTAAAAAAAAACGCACCTCCAGGGAGGTTGTACAATGAAAAACCATTGCCAAAATTTTCCCATTGAATGACATTCACTTCTTGTTCATTGATCATTATTTCGATGGAGCCATCGAGCACATCAGAGCACGATGGATGAATTGCTGTCACCTCGAAGATTGGCAACGCTGCATCATGAATTATGATATTATCTGTTGCGGAAAAATTCCAATCATTGATCAGCGTCACGGAATAATTTCCAGATGCGTGAATGATGATAGACGAGAGTTCAGTTCCATCTGACCACAACATTTGCGAAGCCATATTTGCGGAGAGAACGAGCGAGTCACCGGGACAAAGATCATGACCGGAAACGTTTGTTATGTGTGCCGAAAAAGTTTCTCCTTCGGTACTCAACAAAGTTTGATTGGCCGCGACTGCCACATATCTATCCACCCAACCGGAAGGCCATTCAATGAACAGAGAATCGACCAGCAATGCATCCTTTAAGCTAAGAATTTCCACACCGGAATCCTGAGATAAAAATCCTTCACCACAAAATGTATGTCGAATATTTTCAGCACTTCCGATAAAATATCGGATCACTGCTCCCACTCCATCGCGGTTGCTCACAGTGCCTTTCAACGCAATTTTAAGCCAACGATTATCGCCTCCGGTGTTCTGAAAAACACCCATACTTGCAGGAAATTGCTCCAATTCAATGTAGTCCCAATAGCCATCTTGATTGATATCTCCCTTGGCACTTGCCAGCGCACTTTTATTGTCACCCTGAATGCTCAATGCAAAAAAATCGCCGTTGTTAGTCCGGCGAAATAATTTATTTTGATTGCCATCAATAAAAGGTGAATTGGTAGACACGTGAAGATCTTCCAGGCCATTGTGATCGAAATCAAGCCAAATGGCATTCCAGCAAATACTGTTGACACTCACGCCGGAAGACGTGGCGATATCATTAAAAATAGAATCGTCATTTCGGAGCAAAGCATTCCCCTGAGAAGTGTTGGAGATGTACAAATCGAAATCAAGATCGTTGTCCATGTCCGACCATGAGTTGCTCATAGATTCCATTGCCTGCCCAAGATTGTATAGTGCTGTTGCATCGTCGAAAGATGTGCCGTTGTTGAGATAAAAATTGTTGCCGTGATACCTATCGTTGATGATAAAAAGATCGAGAAGATGATCATGATTCAAATCGATCCAGACGGGCTGAAAGGAAGCTTTCCAGTTGTTGGCAACACCCAGTAATGCGCTTACCTCGGTGAAGCTTCCGTCGCCATTGTTGTGCAACAACCAATTTGTATTTGCACCTGGAAGTATGTATTCATAATTGGCGATATAGACATCAAGCCAACCGTCGTTGTCATAATCGCCCCACGCAGCTCCGTAAGATCTCGCGTTGAGAAATGGCAAGTTCAAATCACCACTGACATTGGTAAAAATACCGGCTCCGTCATTCTTGTATAGTCGCGCACTTCCTTCTTCAATCGTACAAAAAAAATCACTATCGTCATCGTTGTCGAAGTCCACCCAGATCACCTGTTTGATATCTCCGGCAATCCACTCCAACAAAAAAACTTCTTCAAAAAAAGAATTGTTGTTGATGTATGTGTGAACGCCATTTCCATTGGTGGCTACCGACAAATCGTCTACACCATCACCACTGAAATCAAAAAGGCTGATGCCATTTCCGTAAAGACCTTCACTACCCGAAGGAAGGTCTATTGAAGGAGAAATTCTTGTAAACTGCGCAAAAACGTCAGTAGAAAAACTGATCACAAAAAACAGAAACAGTATAGCGTGTTTTACTTTTTTCATGATCAAAAAGATCATAAGAAACATTACAGTTGAGCTAAGGTATTCGCGCTGATACGCGATTCACGAAGTAAAGCCAAAACCAAATACGACCGGCATTTTGAAAAAGATAAATTACAGCAGAAACTATTCTTTTACAATGCGAGAGTGACCTGTGCCGCAAGAAACAATGTATACGCCATTACTCCAATTTGCCGTTTCAACGAGATGCAAAGTTGATGGATTGGACGAAGTGAAAATGAGTTTTCCAAAAGCATCATGGATGAGGATGGCCAATGATTCCTTCGAAACAATTTTCAGATAATCGCGACAAGGATTTGGTGCCAGATAAATATTCTGCATCAATTCCAAAACGGAAACATCGATGACAGAAGCACTGTGAAACGCGGTGCAACCTGCTGCATCGGTGACATTAACATCGTATGAACCCTGGCCTACTCCGTTGAGCGGATTTGTAACACCGTTGTTGCTCCATGCATATGAATATGGCGCAAATCCACCATCTATTGTAATCATGATGGAACCATTGTTTCCATTCTCAGCATTCTGAACAAGGGAAGTAAGTGTCATCTCAGGACTTTGAAGAATAGTTACTCCTGCAATCACAAAACAATTGTTGGGATTTGTAACACTGACGAGGTATGTACCGGCTGTCATGTTTTGCGGATTGAGTCCATTCCAGTTGATCTCATAACCATCCATTACACCGGTCAATTCGTAATTGAGTGAAGTAAATTGTCCGATACACAGTGTATCGCTTGTGTAGCTAAGCACGATTTCTTCGAACTCTTCGATGACTATTCCCGCAGAAGCTGCGCAGCCATTTTCGTCAGTAACCAGTAGGACGTGTTGTCCCGATGACAACTGTTGCGGATCGCTTCCATTCCAGTCGAAAATATAATCACCTGTACCACCGACAACATCTACCTGAGCGGCAACTGCACTATTGAAACAAGCTGTATCAGCAGTTACATCAACGAGGAGAATTTCAGGATCAGTTAGTGTAAATTCTAACGTCCGGGTGCATCCATTTGTATCAACGATGAATGCTGCATAGTCATCAGCCGGTAGGCCACACAGAATTGCCTCCTCTGAGTTGTTACTCCAAAGTATCGACGACAAACCACCCGGCTCCGAGGAAAGTGCAATGCAGCCATCCTCGCTTCCAAAGCACAATGGCTGCGAGATCTCAGAAACAATTTCAAGATACGCATACATGGTTACTTCATAAAATGCTGTTGCTTGAATACCGCTATCATTTGTAACAATTACAGAATAAATTCCGGGTGATGTGACTTCAATCATTTGCGATTCATCATTGTTGGACCACAAATAAGCAGCACCTGACGAGGCGCTCAGTACAACACTATTTCCTTCCGGACAAAGCATGTGTTCTGAAGTATTTTCTATCGAAGCAACAAAAGTTTCACCTTCCACAAAAGCATAGAATTGATCAGCCGCAAGATTGTAGTGCCGATCAATCCATCCACGAGGCCACTTAATGACAAGTGAATCGATTGAAGTAAATGTTCCAAGACTAAGAATTTCATATTGCGAATCCTGCTCCAAAAATCCCTCGCCACAAAACGTGTGGCGGATGTGTGGCTGACCTGCATAGTAATAGGTGATAACCGTACCGATTGCGTCTCTGTTGCTTTGCGTTCCGGTCAATCCGGTTTTCAACCAATGATTTGTTCCTCCGTTGTTTTGGTACAATGCAACGGTAGAAGGGTATTGTTTCATCTCAATAAAATCCCAATAGCCGTCATTGTTCTTATCACCTTTCGCAGAAGCAAAAACGATCTGACTGTCGTTTATCATGGATACATCAGTGAACGTATTGTCACCATTATTTTTGAAAAGAAAATTCTTGTTTGCGTTGATGCTGATGTTGCTTGTGCTCACGTGCAGATCATCCCAACCATCGTGATCATAGTCCATCCAAAGTGAGCCCCAGCAAGTGCTGTTGACCAATACTCCTGCACTTGTCGCAATATTTGACATCACACCATTGTTGTTTTGCATGAGTTTATTCCCGGAAAGGTTGTCCGAAATAAAAACATCGAGGTCGCTATCGTTATCAAAATCTGTCCATGAATTACTCATACCTTCCATGGCAATGTTTAGATTGTATGCCGCACCTGACGCAGTGAAAGATGTTCCGTTGTTGATGTACAATTCATTCACATAAGAAAAATCATTCACGACATAAAGATCGAGCAGACCATCCAGATTTACATCTACCCAAGAGGATTGATAGCTCGGTTTGATGCCGTTGCCTACGTTCATTGCAACTGTTACATCAGAAAAAGTTCCATCACCATTGTTGTGCAATAGCCAATTGGTGTGAGGATTCGGACCAGTGCTGTAGTTACAGATATAAACGTCGAGCCAACCGTCGCGATCATAGTCTCCCCAACATGCACCGAAGCTTTTACCATTGGCGATGGGAAGATTCAAAGTGGCAGTCACATCCACAAAAACATTGTTGCCGTCATTGCGAAAGAGTTTGCAACTCTGTGTTGAAACAGCGAAGAAAAAATCTGCATCTCCGTCGTTGTCGTAGTCGACCCAACTCAATTGTTTTGGATCTCCTGTATTCGGAAAAACAAACGCCACAGCATAGTCACCGTTGTCGTTATGATAAACGAGAATGTCATTGTTTGATTGGCCTACAGTAAGATCATCCCATCCATCTTTATCGTAGTCATAAAAGCTGACACCACAGCCGCTTTGCGACGTACTTCCCAGCAAAATAAAATTGTACTGCGATGTCACATTGGTGAATTGACCTTGCGAGACAATAGAAATGACGAATAGAATGACTGTAAAATAAAATTTCATAAGCTAAATGCTACGCTTATTAAACGCTAAAAAGGATCAATAGGTTGTCCTAATTCCTATGATTTATATCGTATCTTTTTTGACCATCTCACAGACGGTATTTCGATGGCAAGATAAAATAGCCATGAACAAAAAATGGAGAGAGCGAATGCCGCGAGAAGCAATCCAACCTTTTCCAGATTTGTGTGAGTGTATCTGGCAGTGAACCACAGGAACTGACAACCAACAAATCCATGGATGAGATACAGCGAATAGGAAATATTCCCTAAGAAGTCCATGAGTTTATTTCTCCATTTGAGGACGACAATTGCGGCTGAGGTGAAAGCAACAGCGACAGCTACTTCCGGTCCCACTTCATAACGCGTTTCCATCATGCACCAGAAAAGAAGAACGATGAATTGAAAATCGTTGATGCGTTTGATACGATGGAGAAAGACAGCTACACCGGCGGCGAAGACCGGAGCATGGAAAAAAATGTAATGTTTATTATCGTGATCGAAGAAATGAGATGTCAAAACGAAAATGACAATAAGCACATTTCCAATCCACTCTTTGGTATGCATAAGAATGGGATATACCAATGCGATCAGCAGATAATATTGAAACTCGATGGCCAATGTCCAGTAAACATCTTCGTACCACGGCACATCAACAAACTTTGCCGTAAGAAAAAAATTATGGATGATTCGATTCCAGTCAGCCACCACAGTGTGATGTTCCTTGATGGCATAGCCGACTGCCAAAGCTGCAAATAACAACATGGAAGCAATCAAAGGAGGATGCAATCGCAAAAGCCGCTTTGCAACAAATCGCCAATAATTTTGTAGTGTAAATCGGCCACGATACATGGCATACGGGATGATAAAACCGGAAATAACAAAGAAGACATACACACCAACCTGGCCTTGATAACCGTAATATTTCAATGGATGATCATCAGCGAAAAACCAACCTCCGAATTCATCAGAGTGCCAAGCAAAATGATAATAGCTCACCATGAGTGCTGCAATGGCGCGTAAGGTGTTGATAATGGCTACTTCGCCGGAGTCTTTGTTTGTGGACATATTCAAGGGACGAAGGTAATAGGGAACGGGGGTTAGGAATCAGGGAAACGGGCGACAGTGAGCGGCGCTTGGAGGCCTTTGAGTTTTGGTTGTGGTTTTTTTTGTTGTGGTCTGTGATTGAATGGGGGTTGGTGGTACCTGCAGGAATCTTGTTCGTGGAGTTTTGTTGGTTGTTCTCCGAGCAAGAATGCGGGCTGTCGGTACGCGAAGGAATCTCGTCTGCGGAGGTTTGTTTGTTGTTGACTTTGGTTGAAAGGAGGTTGTAGGACGTTAAGGATTATTGCCGGTGAGGTTTTGTTTGTCGCTGCCGATGCGTGGATTCATGATGGCGAACCAGAGTGGTGGAAAAAGTGCGAGCAACATCATTGATGGATAACCGGCCGGCAGTTGCGACGCGCCTTTCATTGAATCGAGGTATTGATAATGCTTGGATGGTTCCCAATGATGATCACTATGGCGCGTCAATTCAAACAACACCAATCGGCCAATAATGAAATCAGAATTCCATGAATGTTTTGGCTCAACGTCTTCGTATCGGAATTCACTCACTTTGTTCCGGAAAAGACCATAGTGCTCTATGTAGTTCACCGTCTCGAGCAATAGCATACCGATTACAGCTGCAAATAAAAAGTAGGACAAAATTGTTGCGCCAAAGAACCACCAAATAACGATACACAAAATCGTTTCTATAAGCAGGTACTGAATGAATTCATTGCCAAAAGAAATGACCGAAAGTTTTTTTCTTTCCCTTTCCTTTTTGACAATACGCCAGGCAGATAACACACTGAAAAAGATCGTTCGCAGCCAATAGAAATAAATGATTTCATTTTTGCGTGCCGTTGCCGGATCTTCCATTGTGCCTACGTTTCGGTGATGACCGCGATTGTGTTCAATGAAAAAATGCATATAAAGCGATGTGCAGAGCATCACCTTCGCCAACAATCTTTCCCATGATTTGGTACGATGACCAAGTTCGTGCGCGACATTGATTCCAAACACGCCGCACATAATCCCCATTGCGGAAACTTTTCCCGCAATGTCTACCGAACTATTATCAACGCTTTTCATTTCGAACAAAAACCATATCAAACAGGCCACCTG
Organism: Flavobacteriales bacterium; assembly: GCA_043748015.1. Taxonomy (GTDB): domain Bacteria; phylum Bacteroidota; class Bacteroidia; order Flavobacteriales_D; family Sanyastnellaceae; genus JAIBBG01. The sequence goes on along the minus strand of JAYTOA010000105.1, from coordinate 20,622 downwards.
CACCGGAACAGTGAGATAAATAAAAAAATCGAACAATGGGTCTTTGCGCATGGCTTCGCGTTGAAGTGCTGTGATATTGGAGGGATTGGTTCCCACCAACATCTCAACGCCAGGGATCAAAACGAAGGCATAAATCAGAGTTGAAAATGTGAGCCAACCATGAATAGAAAAGCTGAATGCAACAACAAGCGGCAACGTGAACGAAGCAAGATATTTATATGCTTTGACATTGCCCATATCACAAAGGATTGCTCATTTGAAAGTAAAAAATCAGGACGCAGCCTTATTCTTCTCTTGGAAGAATTTCAATAATTCTTCATCGCTTTTACCGACGAGATGCAATGCGCCTTTGGCCTGTTCTGCCCAAGGTGAGTCGGGATACAATTCAATAACACGGTTATAAAATTCAATGGCCTTTTTTGAATCATGCATATGCGCATCATAAATAAACGCGACCATATAAGCTGACTCTGCCTTCTTGTTGATGTTCTCAATTCCGTCGTGATAATTCACCAGTAGGTCAACAGCTTTCTGATATTTTCCCATAGCATCGGCTACACGGGATGCCTCGAAAAGACAGGACATTCCGAGCGAGTCATTCGGATGTTGGTTGTAATAATCCTGATATGCCTTCAGCAAACGCAGGCCAACATTTCTGTCCATCACAGAATCTAATCCGGCTTTCATTTCCATATCGCGAATCTCGATCAACAGAGGATCCGTATTGTTTGGATCAGCGTCATATTGTGGTTTAACATCCGGCATTTCTACGGTACCGGATGTTGGTTTTTCACCGCAAGACGCAGCAACGAACACAGTCAAAATAAGTAGTGCGCTGAAAATTCTATTACAGAGTTTGAAATTCATTTTGTGATTCAATTACTTTTTTGGAAACTTCATTCTGTATTTCACATCAACATTTCCCTTTGAGATGTCGTTCAATTTTCCACGTAAGAGCGTTTTTTTAAAAGGACTTATATGATCGAGGAACAGAACTCCTTCAATATGGTCGTATTCGTGTTGAACAACGCGCGCTGCGAAGCCATCCAATTCCTCTTCGTAAAGATCCCAATTCTCATCAAAGTATTCGATTTTGAGCGTTGGTTTGCGTTGTACTTCTTCGCGGATGTTTGGAATTGAAAGACATCCCTCCTCATACGACCACTCCTCACCTTCTTCTTCGAGAATGATTGGATTGATGAAAACGCGTTTGAAATCTTCACAACTCGGATCACCATCCTCGCCTTCAGCCACGGGTGTTGCATCAACGATAAATAGACGAATACTCTTGCCTATCTGAGGTGCTGCAAGACCCACTCCACTCGCGTTGTACATGGTTTCGAACATATTCTCAATCAACTTCTGAAGATTGGGAAAATCTTCATCAATCTCAACGGCCTTTTTCTTCAGCACCGGATCGCCGTATGCTACTATCGGTAAAATCATGGGTGCGAAGCTAAAAACGGAATGAGCAATTTGAGTACTCTACAATCAAATCCATTAGAAATTACCACTGACTAAGATTCGTAGTGATAGAGAAATGATTGCTTGGACCTGCGAGATGATAAATCGCTCTTCCATAGCTAAGGTGAAATCGCGAAACCTTAAATCCAAAACCATAGGACAAACCGGAAGTACCGGGTTTATCGGCCACTTTCAACTCCTGGCGACGACGATAGTTGTATCCAACGCGTATGTTGAAATTCGGACCCAATAGAAACTCCGAACCGAAAGTCATGTGACGCATGAGCTGATCACCAAATTCCCACTTGCGATCGGAAATTACTTCGCCTGTAATAGGATCTGTTACAACAGGAGTATTTGGATTGGTATAACTCAAGTTCCAGTGTTGCATATTTGAATAAACCATCGACAATCTAAAAGGCGCGTGGGCCGGCTGTTTCGTTATACCAACCTGCATCTGAAATGGAAGTCGTTCGCGCGTATCAGATGTATAGGTTGAAAGCTGCGTTCCCAGATTGCTCACAATCATCGAAGCTGTGAAATTACTTTCAGGATTTGCATATGTCACTGCACCATCCAACGCCATGGCGACTGAAGAATAGTTCGCAAATGTTGAGTATATCGTTTTCAAGTTCAAACCAAGACTCCACAAACTGTCGTATTGATAACCGGCGCCAAGTATCAAAGCATAGTCCGCAGCGTAAAAATTGCCTATGTCATATCCCAACGCATCCAACTCCGTTTGCTTACCATAATTACTGAATTGCATGGTAGCGCCAGTGGTTAGCTTTGGTTTCAATGTTCTTGCGTATGTCGCAAATCCCATATTGATGCCCGCGAAATAATCGACGAAACTCATCCCCAACTTGTTACTCATGTTGGAATCCAGCAATGACGGATTGAATTGCGCCAGATGAATATCACCGTCTTTGACGGCGAAATAACTTCCTCCCATAGCAGCGACACGCGCACTTCCAGGAATGTTGAATGAGTTAAATGCAGTGAGGCCACCAATCTGCGAGTGACCAGTGATGAAGGCAAATGCGAGCAGCGATGAAAGGTAAATTCTCAGTTGCAAATTGGCGGAGTTAAAATCTGTCAGCGCCTCGAACGCAAAGGCGGTGAAATTATTTCGCAAAGAAAGGAAGAATCGGGGAATAGGAGTGAAGAATTAGGGTTTAGGGTTAAGCGACACGGAGTGCGTTAACTACTTTTTCCTTGAGAAGGGCTTTTTCCACCACTTCATACATCTCCGTTACATAATGAAACTTCAATCCTTTGAGATAACGTTCGCTGATTTCTTCGATGTCTTTTCTGTTTCTCTCAGATAAAATAATTTCTTTGATACCTGCACGCTTTGCTGCAAGAATTTTCTCCTTGATCCCACCGACAGGTAACACTTTTCCTCTTAGCGTAATCTCTCCTGTCATGGCGAGAAACTTCTTCACTTTGCGTTGCGTGAAAGCTGATGCAAGTGCCGTGAGCAGTGTAATTCCTGCTGAAGGGCCATCCTTTGGAACGGCACCTTGTGGAACGTGAATGTGTACATTCCACTTGTCAAAAATTTCCTGATCGACATCGAGCATCTCAGAATGAGCTTTGAGATACTCAAGTGCAATCACTGCACTTTCCTTCATCACATCGCCGAGATTTCCTGTGAGCGTGAGTTTACCCTTTCCTTTTGTGAGTGATGTTTCTATGAAAAGTATATCCCCACCGGTTGGTGTCCAGGCAAGCCCCGTTACAACACCTGCTGTATCGTTGTCGATGTATTTGTCTTTCTCATATGAAGGTCCAAGGACTTTCAATACTTCGATTTCATTGACAGCGACGGTGAATTTTTCCTCCAATGCAATTTGCTTCGCGCGGTTACGCACCAACTTTCCAATTCTCTTTTCGAGCGAACGCACACCACTTTCATTGGTGTATTCTTCCACAAACTTTACGATGACCTCATCGCTGAAACGAATTTGCTTTTCATTCAATCCGTTCTCGCGCAATTGCTTTGGAACGAGATGTCGCTTTGCGATTTCCAATTTCTCTTCGACGGTGTAACCGGTCACTTCGATAATCTCGAGACGATCGCGCAATGCAGGTTGAATGGTCGAAAGCGAATTGCTTGTTGCGATGAACATCACTTTGGAAAGGTCATAATCAAGTTCTACATAGTTGTCGTAGAATGCGTGATTTTGTTCCGGATCAAGTACTTCAAGCAAAGCACTTGAAGGATCGCCGTGAACGCCCTGGCCAACTTTATCAATTTCATCCAACACGAAAAGTGGATTGGAAGTTCCTGCTTTCTTCAATGATTGAAGAACGCGACCCGGCATAGCGCCGATGTATGTTTTGCGGTGACCGCGAATTTCCGCTTCGTCATGCAATCCACCCAAAGCCATACGCACATATTTTCTTCCAAGTGCTTCAGCAATGGATTTACCGAGCGAAGTTTTACCTACACCCGGAGGACCGTAAAGACAAATGATAGGCGCTTTCATATCACCTTTTATTTTCAAAACAGCGAGGTGTTCAATGATGCGCTCTTTCACTTTTTCAAGTCCGAAGTGATCACGATCCAAAACTTCTTTGGCGTGTTTCAGATCGAAATTATCATCGCTTTTTTCATTCCAAGGAAGGTCGAGTAAAGTGTCTACATAATTCGCTTGCACGCTGTACTCCCCTGCTTGCGGATTCATGCGCTCGAGCTTTAGAATTTCCTTTGCGAATGCTTTGGCAACATTTTCAGGCCAGTCTTTTTCTATTGCACGTTTCTTCTTTTCTTCAATTTCATCCTTCATCGGATTCGATCCAAGCTCGTCCTGGATCTGTTTCATTTGTTGATGAAGAAAATATTCGCGCTGTTGTTTTGAAATATCTGTGTGAACTTTCTTCTGAATTTCATTCTTCATTTCCAGCATCTGCAACTCGCGATTGAGGTGCTCTAGTGCTTTGTTGGCGCGCCCTGCAAGGTCAGCCATTTCCAGTAGCAATTGCTTTTCATTGGTCGCCACTTTCATATTCGATGAAATGAAATTGGTGAGAAAACTCAAGCCATTGATATTCTTGATGGCCATTGAAGCTTCACTTGGAATTTCCGGTGTGAGGTGAATAATCTTCAATGCAATTTCCTTCAGTGATTCAAAAAGTGCTTGTTGTTGTTTGCTCTTATCGTCGCGGTTTGTTTCGGGAAAATCAACTACCTGAGCCGTGAAATATGGATCGCTTGACACGAGACCTTTGATCTCGATTCTTTTCTTTCCTTGTAAAATAACGGTGGTACTTCCATCAGGCATTTTTAGCATTCGCATAATGGTGGCCTGCGTGCCGATGCGATGAAGATCTGTGAAGATTGGTTCCTCGATGTCTGCGTTCTTTTGTGCAACAACTCCGATTGTCTTATTGCCTTTGTTCGCTTCCTGAATGAGACGAATGCTCTTATCTCTTCCAACAGTAATTGGAATCACAACACCGGGAAACAGCACGGTATTTCTCAATGGCAAGATGGGCAACACTTCGGGTGTGTGCTCCTTGTCCATTTGTTCCTCGTCCTCTGCAGATATTAATGGGATGTATTCGTGATCCTGTGGTTCGTCATCACCGAGGTACATGTATAAATTATTGTCTTGATTCATTCTTTTCAATTTTAAGCCGTAACGACGGTTTTGCCAATCATGGTGCCAACGGAACTATTCCTGACTTTGTGTCGCAGTAAGCCTATGAATACGCGAATCCTCAAACACGCGTTTCAAAACATTGATACTTTCCGCAGTCAAAGGCATGCTGCGCCTTGCCATTACCCGACCGATTGTTTCTATCGCTTTAGTGAAATTGTATTCCTCGAAATCTTCGTCACCACCCCACGTGAAGGAAGGGATATGCTTTGGAGGAAAACCTGAACCGAAGATGTTTGCACAAACACCGGCAACAGTGCCGGTGTTAAACATGGTATTGATACCGCACTTACTGTGATCTCCCATAATCAAACCGCAAAATGTCAGGCCGGTGTCAGTAAACTGATTTTCCGCATAGCTCCAGATTCTCACGTGCGAATAATTATTCTTCAGATTAGATGTGTTGGTATCAGCACCGAGATTACACCATTCACCGATCACAGAATTTCCGATAAATCCGTCGTGTGCTTTATTTGAAAAACCATGAACCACACAATTGGAAATCTCACCACCGAATTTGCTGTGGGGACCGATGGACGTTGCACCATAAACCTTAGACCCCATTTTCATTGTAGCATGTTCGCCCAGATAAAATGGTCCGCGAATATTCGTTCCTTCCATCACTTCAGCGTGTTCATCAATGAACACAGGACCATCCATAACATTGATGCTGGATGCAAAAACTTTTGCGTTTGGAGCGATATAAAGTTGTGAAGCATCACCAATCAACACATTTGAAGGATGCAGCGGAGCACTTGTTTTTCCTTTAGCAATTCGATCAAAATCCAATGAAAGCGATTCACCATTGCGAGCAAAAATGTCGCTGATCTTCGCCAATAATATCGGCTCACCTTCAAATTTTACCTGAGTGGAAACTTCCGCATACTTCACCGATCTGTGCGCCAATACGACATCACCGTGCATCAATGCTTCGTGATTATTCAAGGCTGAAATAGCCGCTACAATGGCGCTATCAGGAATGAGACGGGCATTGATGTGCAGGCTTTCTACTTCTGGAGCCACGGGGAAATTTTCGTGAAGGAAGACTCGAGTTTCATGATAAACCCTAGCGTTAAAAATCGCCGCATATTTCTCGGATATCTTTTGAATACCAACACGAAGATCACCTATCGGCCTTGTGAACACCAGCGGGAGGAAGTTGCTCCATTTCTTATCTTCAAATAAAATGATCTGCATACGGGAGTTGTAATAACTTCAAAAGTAAGGCAAGTGTTCATCGGCCGTATTGAAACCACCGACAGTTACTGAATAAATTAGAATAATTTAAGCAGAGATTCCCAAACACTTTTTAAATGCGACAATCACAATGTTGACGTCTTCAGCAGACATTGGAACATACAGCGGAATGATGATACTGTTGTCGCATGCATCTTCTGAAACAGGAAGGGACACACCTTCACACGCTGTTTTATACGCTGTTTCGCGGTGAGTAGTCATTACTCCACGACGAGAAGCAACTCCTTCATTCAACAGTGCCTGCATCAGATCATTTCTTTTAATTGGACTTTCCGGTTTGATGTAGATGCTATATGACTGCCAATTGGTGAAATCATTCGCGCTTTCTTTTGGCAAGCGGATGAAAGAAATATCAGCGAAAGCCTTCGCGTATGCTTCCGCAATTTTTCTTCGCTCGTTTACAATCCAATCAAGCTTGGCAAGTTGATGAATGCCCACTGCCGCCTGAATATCGGTGAGACGATAATTGTATGCGACCTCGACGTGATCTTCAAAAATGATTTTACTACTGCTGTGACGAACACCTGCATTCACACTCATGCCATGCTGACGAAGCAATTTCATTCTGTTGTAATGTGCTTCGTTGTTGGTGGTGATCATTCCACCATCACCGGTGCTAATGACTTTTCTCGGATGAAAAGAAAAACAAACGAGGTCAGAATGTACGCCGATTTTTTTTCCTTTGTATGCAGAACCAATAGCGCAGGCAGCATCCTCAATCAGTACAAGATTGTGCTTTTTGCACAAAGCAAGAAACGCGTCGATATCTGCTGGCATGCCAATTTGATGAACAAGCAAAATCGCCTTGGTACGTGGTGTAATTTTTCGTTCAGCATCTGCAACATCCATGTTGTAAGTTTCAGAAATCACATCTGCAAAAACAGGCGTTGCTCCAACATACTTTATACTGTTTGCAGTTGCGATATAACTCATGCTCGGGCAAATCACTTCATCACCTGCACCAACACCACTGACAATCATTGTAAGGTGAAGAGCAGTTGTACAATTGCTCACAGCAACAGCATATTTTGCACCTGTATAAGCTGCAAATTTTTCTTCTAACTCTTGAACTCGCGGACCTTGTGTAATCCAACCTGACATAATAACATCATAAGCGGCTTGAGCGTCTTCTGTTGTGAGGTATGGCTTTGCGATTGGAATCATTTGATGTATGTTGAGGATTGGAAAAAATATTCAATTGAAATTTTCTGCCTAACGACCGATACCGATGTACTCGATTCCGGCGGCTTCTACTTTTGATTTGTCGATTGAATTGCGACCATCAATGAAGACTTTCACTCCAGCAGATGCAAGTTTAGCAAAATCGATCGCAGCATATTGTTTGTGCATGGTCACCAAGAAAACAGCTTCTGCGTTCGTGTTATAAATATCATCCGTTGGCTTGAAACCTTTTCGTTCAAGTTCGACAGAAGAAAATTCGGTGTCGTGCACCTTTACTTCAAAACCCTCGCTCAGCAGCGCCTCATTCAACAGGTAAGTCGTACTGAATGTGTCCTCCTTGATATTCGGTCGAAAACTCAAACCAAGGACAAGAGCGGACTTCATTTTTACAAAAGATTTTGCAAGATCAACAGCATGTGCAGCCATACCATCATTGATGACGCGGCTTCTAGAAGCAAGATCGAAATCGAGTCCTGCGTTCTTAAAATTGTTGATGAGAAAATATGGATAAACAGGAGTGCAATGTCCGCCTACACCAATTCCCGGTTGCAGCAAATGCGCTTCACCATCGGTGTTGATCATTGGAATGAGATCCGCGAAATCGACATTCACAGCATTCGCAAATTGAGCGAGCTGATTGGACAACGCAATGTTGACATCGCGATAAGCCATGCCCGCAAGCTTCACCATCTCGGCAGCTTCAATACTTCCTACAAGATGCAATAAACTCTTATCGATGAACCATTGATACACTTCGTAAGCGCGATCTGTCGCTTCTTTCGAAACACCGCCGATCACCTTTGGTGTGCGCAACAATTGCTTGAGCATGGTTCCGCTTTTTATTCTCTCGGGACTATGGACGAGAAGAAAATCTGCGCCATGTTTTTTTCCTTGAGACTCGATAGCCGGAACAACTGTTCCTCTGCCATATCCAACAGGAATGGATGTTTCAATGACAATCAACATTTTGTCTTCAAAATGTGGAGCGAGATTTTTGAAACAATCGAGAAAAGGCTGATCGAGAATATTTTTTTGTTTATCTACGAGAAGAGGAATGGCGACAATTACTGCATCGCTTCCGGATATATCGGAAAACGCGCTTGAAATTTTGAGTTTACCGGAAGCAAATGAAGGATTCAGCATTTCGGCCAATCCGGCTTCGTTGCTTTCGTAAGCACCGGCATCAAACATTTTTTTGAGATCGGGATTGATGTCAACGGCAGTGACATGAATATCATTCTGCAAAAGATTGGCTACAACCGCCTGGCCTATCTTCCCGAAACCAACTACACTAATTTTTCTCATAGTTTTCTCTGAACCATTTTAAAGTATTGAAGACACCATCAGCTAGATTCACCTTTGGTTGCCAACCGTACATATCACGAAGCTTGTTCACTTTTGGATATCTCACGCGGATTTCAGTGAAGTCCATTGGAACAAAATTGATGGCAGATTTCATATCGAGATCTGACATGCTTTTTCCAGCACGAATCACTTCTTCGCCAAGGCTAACGGTTGATGCAATCGCCCATGGATTACCGACGTTGAAACACTCCGGACCTTTGTGTTGCTTGTTAAAGATCACCATGAGCGCTTCGATGAAATCGGTGATGTAACACCAAGATCTCAACGCCATACCGCTGCCTTCAATATGCAGATCCTTTTGATCCAGAACATTCTTGCAAAAATTCGCAATGGCACCTTCACCTATTTGACGTGGACCGTAAATATTAAAAGGACGAATTACGGTTGAATCCCAATTGTATTCTTCCGAGTATCGGAAAATGAGCTGCTCCCCACCGATCTTACTTCCGGCATAGCACCATCTTTTGTCTTGAGGCGGACCGATGCGTTGGTAAGATTCTTCATCTACTTCAACGGCATCCGTACCAAAAGTTTCGCTGGTGCTCATATCGAACAATCGGCGAATACCCAGTTCCACCATACATTCCAGAACGTTGTACGTCCCGATTAGATTCACTTTTAATGTCTTCGCAGGGAAATTGTAATAATTACTCACACCGGCGATAGCTGCCATGTGGAATACAATTTCATTCCCTTCCATGGCCTTCTTCAGACTGGGTAAATCGAGAATATCACCTTGCGTGAATGTCACCGAAGGGTGATCCAGAATATCGGAATACTTGATGGAGTTGCGGTGAAGGTTATCGAAAATGTGGACAGTATGTCCTTCTTTGACCAATCTTTCAGTGAGGTGAGAACCGATAAAACCCGCGCCACCTGTGACAAATATTTTCATATAAAAGTGCTTCTGTAAATCTTTTTGAGGGGTGCAAACTTAGTGATTGTAAGGTGAAAACCAATGTTGACATATTGCTCAAATAGTCACATCAAAGGACACCACAGATAGACTCGAATCCATTGAATTAGCTTATGATTCAAAAAAGCAAAGGAGCAACTTAAAACTGATAATTTGATAGCGCTTTTCGGATGCCGATTTTCACATCTTCCCAACTTAAATTTTCGAGTGAAACCGGATCCGGATCAGTATCTGACTCAGCATTCTCAAAATAGTGAAGGCTTCTTATCACATAAAAAAAGGTGGCGTCTTGAAATTTTGCAGCGTAAAACGCCCTCAACTCCTCCATACTAAATTCCTTCAGCAGATAAAAAATATCATAAAAATCCTTTTTCGAACCTCGGCGAGAAGCCGTGTCGAACTTCATTGCAGCAATATCACGTTTGTCAAGCAATCTGATTCCGTCAGTTTCAACAACCGGAAAAATTATTGGATAAGAATATTGAAGAATATCCAATTTTATGTCCTCGATAGTGAGACTTAAACCATTTCTGCTCTGCTGTATTACCCGGACATTTTCATAGTCGTTCAAAATTGCGCCTCTCATCACTTCAGCATCCATTGCCGCCGGACTGAATAAAACAAGGTCAATGGACAAGCGATGACCATAATACAAAGCGAGCGCAGTGCCGCCCACCAACGCGTATTGCGATAGGTAGGTTTTGCCGCTGAGGCTTTTCAATAATTCCAGTGTTGAGGCTGCGACTGTTTCAGTATTTTACATTTCATTTCTTCAAAAGGGAGTTCAAAAAAATCGCGACAAAAATGCATGGTAACATTGTCGAGATCTCTTATTTCTTTGACTGTACCTCGCACACTTTCCTTACCATAAAAATCAAGAATGCTCCTGAATTCTTCGATGGTGCCTCTTGTCAATACACGCTGAATGATATACCGTTTGTGTTTGGTGGCTTCAAGATTATCGGGTTCTGTGTCCCAAAAAAGCCTGTTCGACAATTCATACCGTTTGTTTTCGTCTAAAAACATGTTGTGAAATTAGCGTATTGGAAAGTTGTCGCCAAAAAGAATCATGTCCTCTCCGCCATGCTCACGGCTAGAATGCCGGCGATGATCAACGTCAAGCCGAGAATGTGAAGCCATGTGATTCTATCACTAAAGAGGAAGTATCCGACTGCGAGAGTGAACATGAAATTGATTCCGGTGGCTACAGGATTTACAACCGAAAAACGCGCAAGACTTAACGCTTTAAAAAGCACCAGCGCAGAGATCAAAATGACCGTAAAGCCAGCTATCACTTTCCAGCGAAACAACAACATGACGTAATCTTTCATGACCACCAATTTGAAAGTCTGTAGCTCACTTTTTACCAAAGCAGCGCCACTCACATTCAGCACAGCGTAGAGGAAACTATAGATGACAACAGGTAGGAAATTCACTTTTGTATACTATTAAATAATTCTAATTAGAACGACAAATAAAACATGGAATCGAAACAATTACTCCTGAATACCGGATTGCTCTTCTATCAAAAACAATGGGCGCTTACGTGACTCTTCAAGATTTCTCCATAAGTACTCGCCTAGAACACCGAGCATCAACATCTGCAAACCGCCTATGATGAGTATTACAACCATCAACGATGCATAACCTTCAATGGCTTCGCCGATGATGAATCTTGCAACAGCCACAACAATCGCGTAAATAAATCCGAAGAATGCCGCCATAAAACCAATGAGCGACATAAAGCGCATGGGTAAGTATGAGAATCCTACGAAAGCATCTGCAAATGCATTCAATTTTTTAGAAAGCGTCCATTTCGTAGTGCCGAATTTCCTTTCTTCTTTGATGTATGGAATCTCTGTCTGATTGAATCCCAGCCATGAAATGAGAGCACCAAGACTTGGTTTACTACCAGCGGAGCTCACCAGTCCATCAATCACTTTCCTATCCATCAAGGCATAGTCAGCACCCTTTTTTGGAAAGTGTATCTCTGTCATCTTATTCAACAAACGATAGAACATATTGGAGAAGAATACCGAGATACGAGAAACACCTTGACGCTCGGCGCGAACCGCCCATATGACATCAAATCCTTCACGCCATTTCACTATCATGTCAGCTACCAATTCCGGCGGATCCTGAAGATCTGCAGCAAGAAAAACGGCTGCGTCGCCTTTACAATATTTCATACCCGCGATGATTGCAACCTGACTTCCTGAATTGCGTGATAAACGAATAAACTTTAAGTAATCGCGGCCTTCGCACAATTGCTTCAATATGACATTTGAACCATCCGTTGAATGATCATCCACCAGGATTATTTCCACATTCACTTCTGTCTTCAACATATCAACAACCATGTCAAGACGCAGCATCAATGTGCGCAGTCCTTCTGATTCATTGTAACAAGGGATGACAAGTGAAATGAGCTTCATAGTGATGTAAAGAAAGGAATTCGTCTTTAACTTATCTGCAATAATTTTTGGATGTTGTTGCCGAGGATATTGTCGCGGCGCTCTTTCGCAAGATTTCCAACAGTTTCATTAAAGTCCTGCAACGCTTGTTTGATGCTTGTTTCAGGAAAATCTGAAGCCCAAATAATGCGCCGATCGTAGTGATGACACAACCAGCTAATGTCGTTAGCGACACTTGTATTTCTGTATTTTGAAAGTGTCATTGACAAATCAAAATAGACGTGATGTAGGTCGCGACATATTTCGGCAATGGATAAAATCTGCGTTCCACCGCCATGCATGATGATAAAATCCGTGCACTCAAGTTTTTTCGCAACGTCGAAAAAATAAGCAGGCGTATTGACTGCTGAAGTAGTGTTTCTATCATGAAGTAACCCGCAAACACCAATTAACATTGGCGTTTCCATTTGATCATTCACACGTAGCACTTCCATGAATCGCTCGTCCTCGGGATGGTATTTTCCAAAGCGATTGTGAAACTTGACCAGATTTTTCTTCATTCCTGAAAATTCTTTTCGGAATGCTTCTCCGGCTTCGGATGGTGAATCAAAGTCCGCTGGATTGAAAGTGCAAGCTGAGATCAACTGATCATGCCGGCCCACTATTAAATCCGCTTGCTCCTGGTTTCCAATCGTTCCCGGCAATGGAACCGCTATGGCTTTATCAATTCCGGATTCCTTCACATTCAACAACAAACTCTCGAGCGATGCATCATGATCGGTATGAAACCAACGACCATCTTTTGTGATATGAGTATTGGCATCGATGATCATGTCATGTGAAATTTGAGCGTGTGATATGCAGCCTCAGCATTGCGAATAGCTTCGGCACGATTGACACCTTCTGTCACGATAAAACCGGGGCGATTAGCACCGTGATCCATTGTGTTTACTACTGTTCCTGCTGACATCTGAAATCCCATATCGATCACGCCTGCCAATACTTTCGCTTCTTCAAGGTGATCAACACTTTGAAAAATTCCCTGAGGCGCATTGAAAAATTTATAGCAAGCTCCTCGCTTGTATTTTGCTTTCGGATCAATGTTTTCTCCTAGTAAAATTTGTGTAAGCGCCTGTGGCATCGAAACACCGGAAACAGATTCTACAATGGATCCGAATATGTGTCCACCGCCCGGTCTGCCCGCCATCTCAATCATCTTCACGCCTTGTGGTGTAACCATGCATTCTGCATGAAGCGCACCGGCAACAAAGCCCATGGCGCGACCTGCGTTCGAGACAAGCTTATCTATTTCATTCAAAATTTCTTCACTCAATGCGGCTTCATAATTGATCTGAACTGTCACGCGATAGTTATCGTGTTGTTGCAATTCCTTATCGGCTTTGGCAAGAATGAATGCCTTTTCATCTTTGAATAATCCTTCAATACTTACTTCAGTTCCACTCATGAATTCCTCGACGATGAAACGATTTCCACGGGCATTTTCCACCGCAAATTTTGTAGCGAAGGCGATATCGCTTTCATTATTCACTTTACTTACGCCGCGACTGCCCCACATCATACATGGTTTTACAATGCACGGATAACCAATCTTCTTGATTGCAACTGAAATTTCCTCTGCATTGGTACAAATGAAAAAATCTGGTTGAGCGACACCATGTTCTTTCCATCGCTCGCGCATGAAACCTTTATCGGTAAAATATTTTACTTGCTCGGGATCATAACTTTTCAATCCGCGCTTTTTATTCGCATAGGCTGCAGGAAGAACACCCGCATCATTCAACGCAAGAACAACATCGGCTTTGATTTCGTCAGCATATTTTCCAATACCATCGACGTCAGAAATATTGATGGCAGAAAATCCATCGGCGATTGCAAAAGCCGGTGCGGTTGGATTTAAATCGACACAGAAGACTTCATAGCCGAGTTGCTGTATAGAGCGAATAGATCGCATCATCCACAAACCGCCGCCTAACTGAAGCACTCTCTTATTCATAAAAGAAGTTGGTAAGAGTGAACTTAATATGCGTTGAGGGCTTCAATTACCTGATGCACCTGTGCGTCGGTAAGCTCAGCAAACATTGGCAATGAAAGGCAATGTGCAGCGAGATATTCTGCATTCGGACAATCACCTACTTTGTAATTGAGATGACTGTATGCCTTTTGCAAATGACATGAAACAGGATAATGCAATGCAGGAAAAATATTTTTATCGTTGAGATATTTCGAGAGATGATCACGATCCTCAGTGGTGATAACAAACAAGTGATAAATACTGTCAGCCCATTCCGGCTGATGCTGCAATTTGATTTTCGGATTGCTGATTTGCGTCTGATACATCTTCGCAATCTGACGACGACGGTTGTTCCAACCTTCGATGTATTTCAACTTAACAGAAAGCGACGCGCCTTCCAATCCACCCATGCGATAATTGTATCCAATCTCGTCGTGATAGTATCGCACCATGCTTCCATGGTTTCTCAATGAGTGAAGATGCTTTGTATAATCGCTGCTGTTGGTGGTAATTCCACCAGCCTCACCGCATGCTCCAAGATTTTTTCCCGGATAAAAACTAAAGCAAGCCATCTCACCAAATACGCCAACAGTCTTGCCTTTGTATCGAGCGCCTTGTGCTTGAGCAGCATCTTCAATCAAAAACAAATTATGCTTTTTGCAAAGCGCTGTAACGGCATCAATATCGAACGGCTGACCATACAGGTGAACACCTATAATCGCCTTTGTGTTAGCGGTAATTTTTTCTTCAATCTTCGAAACGTCGATCTGCCATGTGTCCGATGTACAATCAACAAATACAGGTGTTGCACCGGCGTGTGAAACACCCCATGCCGTGGCAATAAAAGTATCGGCAGGAATGATCACTTCATCGCCATTGCCAATGCCCAAAGCCAGCATTGCGAGGTGTAAAGCTGTTGTTCCATTGTTCACCCCGATGGCGTGTTTTGAGCCAACATACTGCGCGAATCCGTTCTCAAAATCTTCCACAAACGGACCTCCGGAGAATGCGGTTTTATCATACACTTTTTCGAACGCGGCAAAAATTTCCGCGCGCACCTGATCATGCTGACCTTTCAAATCAAGACATGGAATCTTCTGCATCACTTGTGTGGTATCTGACATAGGACAGTTCGTTTTATTTTTCTTCAATCAGCTGAAAGTATATTTTCTGCTATCGAAATGGAGGCGCAAGATAATCATTACCATCTCAGGAAGAATGACGAAATTGACAACGGACACGCACTATCTTATTACTTGAATGTGTCCGCTAATCTGCGCTTGGTTCACAGAATTGTCGAATTGATAACGCAGATCGAAAAGATAGATGCCATCAGGAACATAGTATTCTCCATCGTTGAAAGACCCCGTCCAAACGCCATCAGGACTATTGCTTTGCCAGATTTTATCGCCCCATCTATTGAAAATTATCAGAGTGAAATTGTCTTTAGAAATATTCTCGCCTTGAATGCGAAATACATCATTGATGCCATCTGCATCGGGAGTGAATGCATTGGGGATATAAATTGAATTGGGAGGAAGAACATAAACAAGCGACATCATCGTATCACGGCAGCCATTCGAATCATCAATGGCGACCAGGCTGACTTCGTAATTACCGGGCTCAAGAAACGTTTGCTCTTCGTTCAATTGCTCGCTGATTATTCCCTCACCGAAATTCCAGATGTAGGAAGTGGCATTGAGTGATGCATTCGTGAAAGTCACAACTACCGGTGCATTGGCGAGGTATGGCGTGGCTGTGAAATTCGCAACCGTGGTATTGATTTCATCTACCTGAATGGTAGTTGTATATGTACATTGATCCACGTCAGTCACAACCACTGTATGAAGTGAAGTATTCAAAGGATAACTACTTCCGTTGTAAAGATTGCCATCAATCGTAACGGAATAGGGCTGTATTGCACCAGTTACAACGACACTTCCAACATTACCCGGAATCTCGCAATGAACAGGTGTCGTTTCAACCATGGCAGAAATTGCATTTGGCTCTGAAACAAGCGTAACATTTTGGGTGTTAAAGCAGCCATTCGCATCATTCACTTTTAAGTTGTATTCCGACGCAACAAGATTCTGCATCAATCCGTCTGATTGCGGAGTTCCATTCAATAAAATGGCATAAGGTGAAAAACCACCAACGACGTCGGTCACTTCGATACTACCTGGTGTCGCGCAACGAGGATTCATAAAGGCTGTTGTCCAACTCAACGTATAAGATGCATCATCAATGATGACATTGCTCTGCTCAAAACAACCTAGCGCATTCGTTATGAGCAATGTATGCGAACCCATTGAAAGAGTTATGATGTTGTCCTGGGCAATCGCAATTCCATCAAGTTGCAAACTGTATGGTGGACTAGCGCCGTTGACATTGCTTATTTCCACGCTACCGATCATATCACAAACCCGAGGTGTAGTAATAGCGGTATACTGTATGTCATCCGGAATGACGGTTACAGTAATGGCAGATGAATCACTGCAAATGCCTGAAGTACCTACAACAGAATAGGTCGTAGTCACGAGTGGTGTTGCTATTGGAGAAGCAATCATTGGATTGTTCAAGCCAAGAATCGGCGACCATGAATACGTTGCAGCTCCACTAGCCTGCATATTCACTGAAATGCCCGGACAAGTGGTTGCGTCTGCAGAAGTCTGAACGTCCACTGTAACAACAGTTACCTGAATGCTATCTGTGCAGGAAATAGTGCCATTGGAAATTTCAACCCAATAATTTCCGGAAACAGTTACTTGTCTCGTTGCATTCACAGAATTATCATCCCATAAATAAGAGACCGCATCAACGCTCATTGCGTCAAGATTCAGTGTTTCACCATTGCAAATAGAGACATCCGGACCTAACACATTGATGAATGGACAAATTTGCGAACAGCCCGAAGTAGCTAGGTGGCATGTCGTGCTGGCATTGGGAAAAAAGTATGCGACCAAAGCCAGATTGATTGGCTGAGCTCCGCCATTGGCCCAAGGTTCTCCACCGTCATACCAAGAATTGATATCGCCCATGCCAGTGATGGAGCCATTCAAAGTATTGTTTGGAATGTCGTTTCCTGTAAAAAAATATCCAAAGTTCTGACATGTGGTAACTGCCGGAGACCCGCCGTTGATCGTTGCCGTTGCTATCAATTGATTGGCGACAGGAAGTCCGTCAAAGCATTTGTAAGCATTTCCGAGAATGTTGATACAGCCATTTAGATCTGCGCTCCATCCTCCGTTTGGTGTGGACACCCAAGCAATGGAAGGTTCGGCATTCGGGGTGACATTCAACCCCGTTACAGCGCTCACCATAGCGGCGGCTCCGTACGCTGATGTTGTACAGCAACTGATTTCATAATTGTAATAGACTTTTCCTCCATCTGCAATGAAGGTTGAAACGGCTGCCGATAAAGGCGAAAAATCATAATTACCAAAAAAACATAGCCAGTGATAGCCATTTGCCGGGTCGATACAAGCGGAGCTGAATCCGGGTGGAAGGGCATTGAAACTGCCCGAATTAACAGTGAGTGTATGGCCAAGTGAAGTCATTGCCGCCAACAATTCTGTACCTGCAGCATTGTAACCACTTGCGTTCATGATATAGATGTTATCGGCATAGCAACGACCTCCAAATAATGCGATGGAGAAAATGACTATGCTTCGATAAATGAATGAATGGAGCATCTTGACCCAAAGGTAGGTTCAACAGGTTATAACGTTTCAATAAATAGTCTGTTTCAACTCAATAAAGGTTGCAGTTGAAGAAAAAGGAGAAAAATCAACCTAAGCTTTTCTGATAATTCTTGCAGGATTTCCGGCTACAACTGCGCCTGCCGGCACATCCTTCAACACTACGGAACCCGCTCCAACAATAGCATTCTCTCCTACTGTTACGCCGCACAAAACGGTTACACTGCTGCCGAGTGATGCTCCCTTTTTTATATGTGTTTCCTCCACATGCCAATCTGCTTCTGTTTGCAAACTTCCGTCGATATTGGTTGCTCGGGGAAAACGATCGTTGATGAATGTCACATTATGTCCAATGAAAACATTGTCCTCAATATGAACTCCTTCACATATAAAAGTGTGACTGGAAATTTTGCAATTCTTGCCGATGGTTGCGCCTTTTTGAATTTCTACAAAAGCGCCCACTTTGCTTCCATCGTCAATACTGCATCCGTATGCATTCACAAAATTGAAAATACGCACGTCCTTTCCAACTTTTACATTGTTGAGTGACTGTCTGTCGTTGCTCACATTTATCGTCTCCATACCCAAAAATAAAATTCAATTACACCTGATTGTTATCGATTATATCTATCCGATGACCACTTCCCTGCCCTTCTCTTTGATGCTGATCTGCGCCGCTTCAAGAATTTTGATCGTGTTCAAACCTGATTGCGCATTGGCCAATGGAATTGTGCCCTTCACGATAGCATCAATAAAATCTTTTGCCATTCCTCCAAGAGCCTCTTTGATTTCGAGTTTCGGAATGTAAACATCACCTACACGGTAATCAACAAGCACACGCTGTTTCTCTTCGTCGCTGCTCACCTTGTGCGCTGTATCATAAATCTTGATTTTCTCGCTTGGCTCCATATCATTGAACACCACCATTTTGTTATCACCACCCAGCAACATCATCCTGATCTTCACCGGTGAAGACCACGAACAACTAAAGTGAGCGATAAAGTCAATATCATAATTGACAGTTAAGTAAGCGATGTTTTCCATGCCATTGTGGATATGACTTACACCTGTTGCCTGCACGCTTCGCGGTTTATCGGGTACCAGATAATCAAGTATGGAAATATCATGTGGTGCAAGATCCCAAAGGACATTTACATCTTGTTGTATCAGACCAAGATTGATTCTTGTTGAATCGAAATATTTCACTCTCCCTATTTCATCATTCTCGATGAGCTGTTTCATTTTCTGCACCGCTGATGTGTAAAGAAAAGTGTGATCCACCATAAGCACTTTTCCATTTTTTGTTGCCAGCTCAATCAACTCCTCTGCATGCGCCACGGTGTCGGTCATTGGTTTTTCCAACAATACATGCTTGCCCGCATTCAGCGCTTTTTTGGCAAGATCAAAATGTGTAAAAACAGGGGTAGCGATAATTACTGCATCAATCGAATTATCATTCCAGATCGATTCAATATCACTTGTCACTCGTATGGCAGGATAATTTTTTGAGACAACCGCGAGTCTCTCAGCTCTTAAGTCGGCGACAACTTTCACTGTTGAATTTGTGGTTGCAGTAAAATTGCGGACGAGATTAGGTCCCCAATATCCATATCCAATGATTGCACAGTTGATCATAGTACTTTTTTTTGCGGGGCAAATATCGTCAGATGGTGAAGATTCCACCTATTCGGCTCGATGGTTCGAATGACAACATCAAATAGACATGCGACAAAGGAAGTTGAATCTTTCGCCACGCTCGAGCAAACTCCATTTCAATCCACATTTCATCGCATACTCCTCCAGTAAATTTTCGTCCGCATATACCCACGGAAATTCCACTTCATGCAAACGAAATTTCAACTTGAATTTTACTTCACCATAATATCTTTTTGACATATCAATCTTTCGCGAAGCCGCTTTATTCTCCATTGTGTAAAGGATGTCAGTAGACTCACAAAGGATTGAACCTCCATCATTCAGCAACGATTTCAAATGATCCAGGAAGGAAGCTATGACTTCCGCGCTACCGGCGATGCCGATTCCATTCATCAACAAGAGTATGGTGTCAAATTTTTCACCATGAAAATCTAGTATTGGCATATTCAAAACGCGTTTCAATCCGCGTGCTTTCATCACTTCGCAAGAGTATGATGAAGTATCAAGCGAAGTGACGTCAAGCCCTCGCGATGCGAGGATTAGGCTATGCCTTCCGGCTCCGGCACCTACATCCAGCACTTTTCCGGCGGCAAGAGTCATCGCTGTCTTTTCTATTGATGGCGACGCAGCTTCATTGCGAAAAAAAATACTTGCCGACATGGGTTCTTCTTCCTCTCCATCTATCCAGTTCAGGATGGAAACATCCTTTCCGGTATGAAAAAATTCGTGGATGGCATATCCCATTGGATCTCTTTCGTCTTTCATATAAACGCGAAAAATAAGACTGCGACTTTAAGGTAAATGAACTAATTTGGTGGTGTGAGCATAAACCACTTGTATTTCCTGCGTTTGAAAACTAATTTTTGCTCCATGCAACGAATTCAAAATGGATGACGTCAAATACTTAGCTATCCAAATTACCGACATGAAAAAAAAACTACTTTTCGCTATTGCTGTAGTTATCTGCGGG